>JAISHZ010000154.1 GCA_031262285.1 Lachnospiraceae bacterium
TGCGGCGGGTTTCAGTAAATCTTTTACTTCGCCATGATAGATTTCAAACGGCATGACGGGGAAGTTCGGTGATAGAATCCCCGCATTGTTCAAAACATAGCTTTCTTCAATATATCGAAGCAAAACCTCATTATTGATATCCACCTCTTTTTTCAAGATCGCGTCAGTCATTGCTTGGATGGATCTTCCTGAATTTCCATGTTGATTCCAATTTTGCGAACAGCTGATAACACGGTAATTAACCACAGAAACGGACGCGCTTTGATCGGCATTGGTTAAATTGTTGTAAATGCCATGAAAATGGTGTGTCGCATAATCATTATCATATCCATATACATATCCGCGCGCGCCATTACACAGCAAAGGCAAATCAGGTGATGTATCCCAAAACATACAAGCGATCATCAAAGCATAATTTGCATACACCCATGAAAGATAATGATCGGATGACTTGGGTGTTTGAATCTCAAGCGTACGAAGTTTCGGCAAAACGGCTTTGATTTCATTATAGAATTTCGCGGCCGTGTCGTTTATCAATGGCTTGATTTCAGTGAATATTTCGTGATCTGCTTTTTCTGTAAAAATAACGATGTCTGTTTGAATCTTTTCACCGACTTTTCGTAACATCTCATGATGCAATAAAATGTCGATTTCATCTTCTAAGTAGGGTAGTGATACGCCCAATTCACTCGAAAGTTCTTGCACTGTGACGGGGGAATGGTAAGCGGTAAGCAGAATGTTGCCCGGCAACTTGCGGTTAAACAAATTCCAGAAATCGTTGTTATTACCGCTTCCCCAAAAATCCATGCGAAATGTGCCGGGATTATAACTTTTCTCTCCTAATGTGCGTGTCATATGAATACCTTCTTTCAGCTTTTTTCTGGCGGTAAAGAGATAATACTTTACCATCTCCTCGGAGACAGACAGGAGAGTGGCTATTTCAGAACAAGATTTGGCATCCATGTAATAGAGAAGGGCGATTCTTCTATATTTGTCACTCAATAAAGCGAGTTCGCGGCGAAGAATATACAAATCTTCTTTGTGAATGACTTCTTGCTCAGGTGTTTCGATATAAACACCGATTGCGTCGTCACATAATTCAACTGTTTGTGATTTGTGGCGGCGAATGTATTTGCAGAAAGTGTTTTCCGCAACACGCCACAAATAACCATAAAAAGCAGCGTCTTGACGCAAATTGCTTATGGATTTTAGCAATTCATAAATAATCTCCTGCGATAAATCTTCTGCAGCCGTTTTGTCATATAAACGAGACAGCGAATAAGCATAGATTTTTTCAAGCTCGGCCAAAAGTAATTTGTTTGCGACTTCTCGTTCCAAAATGTCACCTCCTTCCGTATAGTCTCCTGATACATCTGAATAGTATCGGTTTCGCCAAAATGGTTAAGATGAACGACCGCCGAAATTGCGGCGGTCGGAATTTGGTAGGGGTGAATAAACTTTTTGCAAGTAAAAATGATATTAAACGAAACTTATTACAAGTAGATACGCGTAAATAATCGACTTATTGCAACAAAATAAGCCGTGAGATCGAATTTGTTTCACATTAGACACTATACTTTAATCTTCGAAAGCAACCATACAATATTATCACCCAAGGTTTTCATGGTGCGAATGCCTTCTTCGTCCTTCGCATAATCGCCGGGTTCAAGGGATAGGCTCGTGTTCCAGATTAACAACCCAATGTCCATTTTTCGTCGCACCAACACGTTTAATTTTACCGTCGGCTTTTAATTGTGAAATAATACTCTTGATTTTAGTTTCACCAATTTTTAAAGCAACCGACAATTGCTTTATAGTAACAGATTCATTTCCATGTATAATATTAAGAATTGTAGTCGCATAATCCATCTCGACTTTACTTTTCTGGTCACTTCTTGGTTGTTTCTCGATTACTATTTGGTCGTTTCTTGGTCGTTTCTTAGATGTTTCTTGGTCACTTTTTGGTTGTTTCTCGGTCACTATTTGGTTGTTTCTTGGTCGTTTCTTAGATGTTTCTTGGTTACTTCTTGGTTGTTTCTCGGTCACTTCTCGGTCGATTCTCCGTCGTTTCTTGGTCGCTTCTTGGTTAGTTTTACTTAGATTAAACTTTGTTCGAGTAAATGTGACTTTGAAAAAATCCTCTAAATCAAACTCCGGCTCGGCGATATTGGCTTCCTTTGCAGCCAACTTCATTCTTGCGATACCTGTTCCCATCTGCTCGATATAATCAATTCGATAAAGCATACTAGCAATGACTGAATTTCTGGTTATGCTTACCTTTCCGAAGTTATCTTTTGTGATACCCTTTGGTACACCGCCGGGGCTTGTGATGTCTACTCGGTCATCAAATATCTCTACCATTACCCGTGCGCCTAGTTCAAAATAATCGCGATGACATACTGCGTTTATGACGGCTTCCCGAAGCCCTTTTTCCGGTATTTCCAAAACATTTTTTCGTTGAATATCCTCTATTTCATAATGTACATGAAGATTACTCTTTAAAAATTTAATAGCATTATCAATGTTTGATATGACATCGTCGTTATATTCTTTTGCATCAATGATATATGCCTTGTCTGAGCCTTTATACAGTGCACAAACGACACCGGCATGACGATACATCACATCAACATCGTTCTTTCTGAAAAACAAGGCGCCGGCATTGGTAAAACATAGTTTGCCGTCGATGTCTGCAGCGCAATTTAAGTTGAGAAGAATTGATTCTTTATTGAGCACCGGACTAATTTGCGCGTTTTCTAAGTAACGGTTGTATGCTTCTTCGTCGAATAATTTATTGATCGGGCACTCCGATCGAACAATCGTATCGTAACGAATTTGTCCTTCGCTCTGGAAGAAAGCAACAATCTCACCACGGCTTAACTTCTGAGAATTTGGTCCGGACCGTAAGTAAAAGCCTTTCGCACAGGAATAAGGCTTACTTGATCCTTCTGGAACAGTTATAACAATTATATTATCATATACCGCCACATCCACCATTAGATGCGGCTCGATTTGATTAACAGTATCTTGTATTCGTGAGCGTGCAGCATTGCTTGTATCAGTGCCTACAGCACGATTATCATCCGATACACCGATGAAAATCCGACCGCCTGACGCGTTTGCAAATGCACATACCTCAGAGGGAAGGGTTTTATCCGCGCTTTCTTTAAACTCTACTGTGTAACTCTCACCTTCGCTTAAAATGATATCAAAATCACGGATCAATTGAATCACCACACTTTCACTGTTATTGATATTCGTAATGAGAATTGCTCTTTGCAGCTTATTGGAGTAATCAAGTATTTCACTTGTGGCGGTACGTTGGCTTCATCTTTAGTTGTGGTTGTGGAAACTCTCCCATCGGGTCGAATGTCCATTTATCGAGTCCACCTTCATAACCACATACACCGGTTCGTGGTGATTGCTACAGAAAAAAGTAGCCAATAGTCCTTATTGTATGCGCCTTCTGCCTTGAAAAGATAGCATAATTCGTTATCATTGTTATGTTCCTTTAAAACATGATTTTTGATTGCTGTTTTGCCTGCTGTTTTGCCACAAATGAAACAATTACCATTAGAAACAGCCATGTCACGCTAATTCTGTTGCATATTTCCGGTTCTCTTCTGAAATATCAAATATGGTTACTTCCGCACCCAAAACAGCAAGAGCCGTAGCGATCCGACCATGACTACAGCAAGGATTTGCGATTTTTAAGCCGATATGGGTTATACCATTTAAAAACGAAATGCTATTCCGCTCTGCTTAAGAATAGCATTCGCTGTATGACGTGATTTTATTTTTCCATCAACGGCTATATTTTTGTTTGTAATTGAACTGTGCCATACATCGTGATCGCCTTTTCCATGCCTTA
>JAISHZ010000163.1 GCA_031262285.1 Lachnospiraceae bacterium
CTCCGCAACGTGTAAAAAGGGGGTATCGGGTGTCCCTATTGATGATTCTGGGTTTTGCAGTCGTGATTTGTGTGTTTGTCAATCTTTTCACCAACCCGATCTTATCTGCGTTTCTTCCCGACCGAGAAAGTATGGGTGCTGTTGCGGCAGCGCAAAGATATTTACGCTTCTTATCCTTCTTCTATCTACTGATCGGATACAAAGCTGCAACGGATGGGATCCTTCGAGGTGCCGGAGATGCGATGTATATGGTGGGTAATATCGTGAATCTGGCTGTCCGTGTGGCGTTTGCCAACTGTTTTGCACCTATCTTAGGGATCGATGCCGTGTGGTACGGGATTCCGATCGGATGGGGATTGAACTTTGTCATCTCCTTTTTCCGCATGAAAACAGATAAATGGAGTCGCAAAAAACTGATCTGAAAGTAACTTACATTTTCGGAAAAAATTTATCCCGAATTATTTTCACCCCCTGTTTCATATGGCTTTCTTGTAGCGCAATCATCAATACAAGATACGCGCTGCCACCTAGTATCCCAAAGGAACTTACGCGAAGGAATGGCGGTAAAGCGAAATTGCGATAAAAGATCCAACATATAGCGATCAATATTGCGCCGCAACTATATTTCCAGATCTCTCCAAACATTCCCGCGAAGATATTTTTACTTTTGCTGAAAACTAGGATCAATGCCAATACAACGATTTCTGATAATACAGTCGTGGCTGCCGCTGCTTTGGCTCCGTAAGGTGCCAGCAAAAATAGATTCAACACGATGTTCACCACTGCTCCTGCTCCGGAGATGATGGCTGCTGTTTTTTCTCGTCCATGGATGACAAAGATATTTTGCACCAACATCCCATTGAGCGGTCCAAAGAGAATCATCAATGCCAAAATACGTCCGGCCGGTGCAGCGGCTCGAAACTCCGCTCCGCTGAAAATCAAAATCAAATCTTCACTTAATACAAACAGGAATGTACAAGCAGGTACCGAGAGCATGGTGATCAAACCAACCGTGCTGTTTAGGAGTTTGCGGTACTTAGTTTCCTCTTGATGAAGCAAATAGTAAGCGCTTCTTGGCAACACAGTGGTGCGAACCACTGCTAATACTTCTGTTACGACTGCAGCGATCTTAATTGCTGCAGCATAATACCCCACGCTCGCTTCTCCTTTGATATAGCCTAGCATGATCTTGTCAGAGTTGGCATATATACTGGAAGATGCGTGAAATAAGAAAAGAATCAAAATAGGTTTCCAGTGTTGTCCAATGGAAAGCCCTCTAAGATGATAATCGACGTATTTACCGGCATGAAGGAGATTGACGATTCCCGGAGCAGACATAGCGAAGACAGACACTACGGCATATGCTACCACATCATTTTCATCTCTTACCAAAAGCAGCAGCAACAGGATAGACAAGATTTGAAACGCCAATTGGCGCAAGGTAATATAGCGGAATTCTTCCAGTGCAGAGTACAGCCATGGGATTCCCAGCGTCGATAACACGACGTTCGCACTACCGATACATAATAAATATCGATACGGCGCAAAGGCAGGAGTCAAAAAGACGATTATCAGAAATCCGATTTCCACGAGCAGAGTCGTCACAAAGCTGATCGTCAATATTTCAGAAAAAAAGCGGCTCAGTTGTGCGCGATCGTCACGATATCCGGAAGCTTTCCCGATTGCATAAGTCTGGATACCCAAACGTGATACGACGATCGCCATATTGACGATGGCAAAAGAGTATTCCACCTTGCCCAGACCGTCCACCCCGATGATTCGGGACACATACATAAAAGATAATACCGGGAACAGAAATCCCAAGAGCACCCCAACAAAATTCCATGCGTAATTCGCGGTTAAATGCTTTTGCTTCATGATGGTACTCCCTTCTTCCCATGGGAAGAAGGTAAAAATAAAAGTAGCTTCATTATTTTTTCCCATCGGGAATGCCTTGCACCCGTCATATACTTATTTCTCATAAAGAAATGAATGCGTTTCACTTTACTTTGATTCATCACGAAAGACAATTGATCGAGTTCGGCTCTGATCGTAGGGGGAAGATCCTTTCGACTTCGTAAATACTCCCCCAATTCCATCATTCGTACCAAATAGTACTGTGCAAAGCCCTCTTTCGCTTTTTGAAAGCGTTTGCATATGCTTTGTTTTTCAATCTGCTTGGCAGCTCCCACCACATTTTGCGTGTGGATACGATATTTCACGAGCGGCTGATCCACATACACAATCTTACCGTAAATCGAAGCGAGTAACATCACCAACCGATCATGGTAGAGCCAACTCGGACGCTGTACTTGCTGTGAGAAAATGAGAGAAAGTAACTTCCGATTGAATAGAAACGTATTCCCTGCGCCGATATTGTCTCCCATCAGCTGCTGATAGTTCACATCTTGTGGACTTCTTCTCAATACATCCGCCGCAAAATGAGACTTTTCTATGATTTGCCCATGAGTGTTTATCAAAGAAGCGTCTGAAAAAACAAGGCAAGGGCATTGCGGATATGCTGCTTCAAATGCAGTCATGGAATCCATCAGTTGTGTGATTTTGGTCGGTTCCCAAATATCATCTTGATCGCAAAACAGAATGTAGTCTTCCGTTACGTACGACAAGATAGACAGGAAATTCTCGGCGACATCATGAACTGCGGGGTAATCCAAAAGAAGGATGTTTCCATGCGTATTGGCTGCTTCTTGTAAGATATCGACCGTGCGATCTGAGGAACCGTCGTCATGAATATATAAAGTGAACTGCTGGTAGGTTTGTGCAAACAAAGAGTCCAATTGCATAGCGATATACGCGTCTCCATTGTATGTCGCGAGACATATCGCTACAGTTGGGGGGGAGGTTCGTTTTTGCATATTTGAAGATTTCTTTTTCATCGCATTTACGTTTCCTTAAGAGGCAGTCTTACTTGTTAGATTGTCGTTTGGAGTTAGACATTCGCCGATTTTCGTTTTAAGGCAGTGTATCCCGGACGAACCGCACTGAGCCGGGGGGAGTTTTGGGTGTTAGACTCTCTGCGGTTACAGTTCACATATTCGTTGATTTACGTTTCAAAGGCAATGTATCCCGGACGAACCGCACAGAGCCGGGGGGAGTTTTGGGTGTTAGACTCTCTGGGCGTTCCGATGAGCCCAGAACAGTGAAAATGCGCGCACAAGCAAGCGATATTTTACACTTGGACAAATCTCCACAGAACGAAAAACACCAAAAACCCCCCCCGGCTCTGTGCGGTTCTGTGTATCGGTTAGCTATAAACGAAGATCGGCGAACGCGTGAATCAATGTCATTTACTTTAGG
>JAISHZ010000179.1 GCA_031262285.1 Lachnospiraceae bacterium
AGCAAAAATAGTGATTATTTTTTAAAATAACCACTATTTTTAATGTATTTTTATTAAGTTTTTTGACTCACGGATTTATAGCTAGGGAAAGCCTAATCGGTTAGGGATTGAACAGTAACCTAAGATACGCTAAAACCGACAAATTACATAAGAACATTGCACGGTTTGAAGATTTGCTTTATAGTGTATGAAAACGAGCATAGGCATTTCGTGTGACGATTTACAAAGTAAGTTCAATGAGGAAAATCCAATGTCTAATAAAATAGCGAAAAAGAAACAAGACAAACGATCACTACCGGAGAAAGTAGATCGTGTATTACGTGTAGTGATTGCGGTAGCGTTGACCTTTTATTTGGCACTATTGATCGGGGTGATGCCTTTTTATAATAGCGATGGGTATACAGTCATCGGCTCAGATAAATTTCATTTTTTTAGAAGGGTTACAGTGCCGATGATCTATGTCTTTGTCCCTCTATGCGTACTCTCGGGAATTTGTTTTCTGATAAACAGAGCGTCAAGCAAATCCCCTAATTCGATCAAGACACCGAAACAACGAGGAAAAGAGGGAATATGGGGGTTGTCGTTGACGGATCTGGGAGCAGTACTATTTGGAGTGTCAGTATTGCTTTCTTTCTTGGTGTCAGAAGATAAACAAGAAGCTTTGTGGGGTGCGACTGGTTGGTATATGGGGCTTTTTACGCAGATGGTGATGATCGGTTTGTATTTTTTGATTTCTAGATTTTGGGTGATATCACCATGGCTAATTGGTCTCTTTTTCCCGGCATCGGCGGTGGTGTTCCTGTTGGGAGTGCTCAATCGATTCGGTATTGATCCCTTGGGAATGGATATCAATAATCCTGCTTATATTTCGACGATTGGGAATATGAATTGGTATTGTGGATATGTGGTTCCTATTTTCTTTGCCTGTGCGACATTTATATGGCAAAGTGAATGGTCCAATCGTACGGCGCGCATCTTGTTTTGGAGTTATGTGGGAATCGGTTTCGCGACTCTTGTCACACAGGGGAGTTCCAGCGGTATCTTGACACTTGGGATGATGATGGCTGTTTGGTATGGCTTGACCGGATTTCCGGTGAAGGGGAATGAGGGGAAGCAAGTCCTTTCCTTTTTGAGACTTGCGCTACTGTTTGCGGGTATCTGTTGTGTGATATTGTTACTCAGAGGGGGATTTGGAGTTCAGATGACCTATTCGGAGATGTCTTCTAATCTTTTCACGCTTACACCGGTACCGATCGTGCTGCTTGTTGGCTTGGGACTATATGCGATCATCACGTGGCGAATGGTGAAAGCAAGTACATATTCACGCTCTTGGATTCGCTTCTTACCGCCGATCTTCCTTGGTGGGTTGGGGGTAGGAATTCTATTCTTTTTGTTCGCACTGATTCTCAACACAGTACACCCCGGAATGTTAGGCGCCATTTTTGATCGTTCGATCTTTACTTTCAACCCTACATGGGGAAGTAATCGAGGGATGACATGGAGAACGGGGGTTGAAATCTTCAAGCAGGCATCTCCTTTACAGAAAATATTCGGGGTAGGACCGGATAGTTTTGTCGTATTTTTGGAAAGAGACGCAAGTGAGGCACTGAGAGCATTGGTTCAGGAGACATTTGATGGAAGTCGCTTGACAAATGCACACCATGAATGGCTAACGATTTTGGTAAACGAAGGTATACTTGGTTTAGCAGGGTTTGGATTGATGATTGTCAGTGCAATTTATCGATTCAGCAATCACCTTCGCAATGAAAAAACGCCCAAGTGGATTGCGGGCGTTTCGGCGGCGTGCGCCATGGGGATTTTGGCGCACACCATCAATGGTAGTTTTAGTTTTCAACAGACGATGTCTATCACTTCGCTTTACTTATTGCTTGGGTTTGGAGAAGCCTTCCATAGAGCACAAAGGAGAGCCTAATCTTTTGATCAGTGCGATGACCAACTGTGCGCTTCGCTCACCGGCAGCGCGTTCAAATTCTGCATAATCCATGAAATCGCTTCCGTCTGCTTTGTCGGAGATAGAGCGAATGATCAAAAAAGGAATTTCGTTTAGATACGCTCCATGCGCGATAGAAGCTCCTTCCATTTCCGTGCAATCACCTTGAAAAGTCGTCAAAAGCCGATTCTTCACGGCATCTTCGCAGATAAATTGATCGCCGCTCAACACACGACCTGTAGTGACAGGAGTATTCGGAAAAACATCGCGACAAGTCTGTATCGCGAGATTCATCAACGCTGCGTCAGCGGTAAAAGACCATGTATCCAACTGCGGTACCTGCCCCAAATCGTAGCCTAGCATACGAACGTCTACATCATGGTAAACTACATCTTTGGAGATTAAGACATCACCGATATTGAGCGAGGGATTCAAGGAACCCGCCGCACCGGTATTGATGATGTGCGTAATAGCAAACAAATCCGCCAATATCTGAACACATAAAGCAGCGTTGACCTTTCCGATACCGCACCGTACCACCACGACATCGAGTTCCCCTATCTTACCTTCATAAAACTTCATATTTGCTTTAACAGCTGTCTTTTCGACCTTAAGGTTTTGAATCAAATCCGCTACTTCTACATCCATTGCTCCAATGATTCCGATTTTGTATGGTTTGTTCATCGTTTGCTCCCTTATTATGTATGATTGTTTTTATTGATTATAAGGGAATATAGCAAAAGTCTCAAGTTTTATATTTGACTAGAAAGTATTTCAGCGGTATCATGGAGATACTTAGGATAAGAGAGGCGGACCTATGCACAAAGACATATTGGCGAAAATGTTGGATTCCTTGATTGGTGTGGGTATCTATGTTATAGAACGAGAAACACACCGGATTCTCTATTTAAATGAATATGTAAAGAAAACGGCGAAATGTGTTGAAGTGGGAATGATATGTCATGAAATATGGACAGCATATTGTGCTACCTGCCCAATCAAGAGCTTGGAATCCCAAAGTTCAGATATCACAGTACACTATAACGATGAAGTACAGGATTACTATAGCATTATGGCGAGCCAAACGGATTGGGGAGGAGTCCCGGCCTATGCAATCGTGATGGTTCCGTATCGATTTGTGTCGGAAGACCAAGTTCCATGGTTACCGCAAGCAAGAGAAGCCTATGTGAACAGTATCAGTATATTACTCAACGAATGTATGATGATCAACTTAACCGAGAACTTCTTTGTGACGTGTCAAGTAGGGGGAGTGGGCTTGGAGATGTCTGATCGCCAACCATACGGGATACAAGTTCAAGAATACTTTGAGCAAGTGATTCACCCACAGGATATCAAGGCGTTTCAGGAGACTTTTTCGAAAGAGGCTCTATTTGGATTGCTGGAACAAGATGCTGTGGTCAAAGTCTTGCGCGTGCGTAGAATGTCGGAGTATGAGACTTACCATGTAGTGGAGTATACCGCCAGTAGAGTGGATCTATATGGTTCGGACGAGTTATGGTGTGTTTTGTCCTGCAAAGACATACATGATCAAGTATTGATGGAACAAAAAAAGAACATGGAGATCAGCCAGTTGGCGATGGCTGCCAAAGCCGTTTACAAAACGCTGATAGCAATCAATGTCACGCAAGAAACATACGAAATATTGGCGAATGAGACAATTGGATTATTAAACGTAGAACCTACAGGAAGGATGAAGGACTTAATCAAGACCCATCTGCTGTCCATCCATCCCGATGATCGAATGGAGTTTCAGACAAAATTCTCCAAAGAAAAGCTGATCAAAAGTTTTGAAACGGGAGAAGATTTGATTTATATAGAACTTCGTCAGAAAAACGAGAAGGGTGAATATATTTGGACTTCGACACAGATGGTACGAGTACCGAATCATTATAGTGACGATCTTTTGGCTGTCTGTATGTGTCGATCCATTGATGCGGAGCGTAGGCACCAAGAAGAAGAAAGAATCAAAGAACAAAAGGCGAAAGAGATTCTGGTAGAAGCGCTTGAAAAAGCAAAAGAAGCCAGTGCTGCCAAAAGCGAATTTTTGTCCAAAGTGAGTCACGACATTCGAACACCCTTAAATGCGATTATCGGGATGACCACACTGGCACAAGCCAATATGGGTGAGTTTTTAAAGTTAACGAATTACTTAGCGAACATCAAGCTTTCAGGAGAGCATTTGCTAGGTCTGGTGAATGAAGTGTTGGATATGAATTCCATTGAAAGCGGAACGGTTGAGTTGGTAGATGAATATTTTGATTTACAAAGAATGATCCAAGATGTTGTGGCGATGGTACAGACAAGGGTCTTGGAAAAGGAACAAAACCTGTGCGTCACAGTTAATGAGACGCTTAGTCCGGTGGTGCTTGGAGATGAGCAAAGGTTAAGACAAGTATTGGTGACGGTGTTGGAGAACGCATCAAAATATTCCAACAGCCATTCAACCATTCGATTTTGCACGATGGAATTACCCTCTGACAATGCACAGATCGGGAAATATCAATTTGTGATTGAAGATGATGGAATCGGGATGACGCAGGAATTTGTAGAGCATATTTTTGAACCTTTTGCGCGAGCGAAAGATACTCGAATCAACAAAGTAGCAGGGACAGGTCTGGGACTTACGATCGCCCATAACATTATCAGTATGATGGGCGGCGAGATGAAAGTCGAGAGCGAAGTACAAAAAGGGTCGCGATTTACGATTTTGGTTGATTTGGAAAAGAAACAAGCACAAGATCGAAACGAATTAATCAAACCGCGTCGCTTGCATGGTGATTTTGCACAAATGAAGATCTTAGTTGTGGAAGACAATGAAATGAATCAAGAGATCATGGAAGAGATGATCTTACTGACCGGCGCAAAGGTGACCATCGTGGGGGACGGTAGAGAGGCATATGAGACCGTACAACAGTATCCTGCTGATTACTTTGATCTGATCCTCATGGACATACGAATGCCGGGAGCAAACGGATATGAAACCACGGAGATGATTCGCGCTCTGCCGATACCGGGGATCCATGAACTGCCTATTATTGCTCTCACTGCGGATGCATTCAAAGATGATATTAAAAAAGCGAAAATAGCAGGAATGAACGGTCATGTGGCAAAACCGATTACACTGGCAAAACTAAAAGAGATATTAGAATACTGCCGTATTTGGGGACAAGACCGCACCAATTTCCCTTTTTATGAAGAAACAACATTACCGGAATCTTGATCAAGGCATTAAGCCTCTGCATTTGTTTGTGTCCGATACATCTTGGCGTACTTTCCGTTTAAGGCAAGGAGCTCGTCATGGGTTCCGCGTTCTGCGATGCGCCCATGTTCTAAGAAAACGATCAAATCACTTTCTCGAATCGTACTGAGGCGGTGAGCGATGATTAAGCAGGTGCGGTTCTTCGTCAAAGAAAGAACCGCTTCTTTGATTCTGCGTTCTGTGAGTGTATCCACAGAACTGGTCGCTTCATCCAAAATGAGAAT
>JAISHZ010000214.1 GCA_031262285.1 Lachnospiraceae bacterium
CCGGATGTTTTGGTGAAATGTCCTGTTTGTCATGGACAAAGATTTCAGAAAAGCATTTTAGATGTGAAATACAAAGGCTTCAGCATAGCAGATGTTTTACAAATGACGATTGCAGAAGCTGCAGAGGTGTTTTGTGATATCGAACCGATTATGGATAGACTATCTGTTTTACAAAAAGTAGGGCTGGGGTACTTGGGTCTTGGACAATCTGCTACTACTTTGTCGGGGGGCGAAGCACAGCGTATTAAATTAGCAAAAGAGCTTGGAAAGCGTACCGGCGAACACACACTTTACCTTTTAGATGAACCAACAACAGGACTTCACCCACACGATGTGAAAAAGTTAATTGCGTTGCTTCGCAAATTGGTGACTCAGGGCAATACCGTGATTACTGTTGAACACAATCTGGATGTAATTGCCATGTCTGATTGGGTAATTGATTTCGGACCCGAAGGCGGCAATGCAGGAGGTATGGTGATTGCTCAAGGTACACCGGAAGATGTAGCTAAAACAAGTGATTCTCAAACGGGGGCATATCTTAAAGCATTATTTCAAGATAAAATTTGTTATAATTCTTGCTTGATAGAAGGGTGTATGAAAGTTTGAAAGTAAGGGAACTTTCAAACGCTTTGATTGATACGCGTGCCGTTGGCACGCAGACGGGAATAAGTTTGAAAGTAAGGGAACTTTCAAACGCTTTGATTGATACGCGTGCCATTGGCACGCAGACGGGAATAAGTGTGAAAGTAAGGGAACTTTCAAACGCTTTGATTGATACGCGTGCCGTTGATACGCAGACGGGAATAAGTAAGAGAACTTTCAAACTCCATGATGAGAACGCGCGCTCTCGGCGCGCAGAAGGGAGCAAAATGGAATATGAACAACAATTAAATGATGCGCAGCTTTTAGCCGCTTCATGGGGAGAAGGTCCCGCCTTGGTACTGGCGGGACCGGGATCGGGTAAAACACACACGATCATGGCACGTATCCACCGACTGATCAAAGAAGAGGGTGTTCCCCCGGATCAAATCCTATCCGTTACTTTTTCGAAAGCAGCTGCTCTATCAATGGCAGACCGCTTTGGCGACAGACAACATTCTCCGCTCTTTTCCACCTTTCACGCTCTTTTCTATCACATCCTGCAAAGAAGCAATCCTTCGAATCACACCTATCACTTCCTGTCCATATCCGATAAAAAAGCAATTCTTTTGCCGATCATGCGCCGCTTTGGGATCACTTCGCAAGATCCGGAACCATTTATGCAAGCGATCAGTTATTACAAAAATACATTGTCAGAAGAAGATGCTACCCAAAAAATCGGGCATCCATGGTCAGCGCAGTTTAAGGAACTATTTACAGCGTATGAAACGGAGAGAAAGCGGCGCAACGGAGTTGATTATGACGATATGGCATATGAATGTAAAGAATTGTTATCCACTGATCAAACTATGCAACACAATTGGCAAAAGGCATTTTCCTACATCTTGATTGATGAATTTCAAGATATCAATCCGATCCAATATCAGTTGGTAAAACTTCTTAGTCCCACTCCATACAATCTTTTCGCAGTAGGGGACGACGATCAGTCCATCTATGGATTTCGTGGTTCCGATCCATCTCTTATGAAACGCTTTCAAAACGAATATCAAGCAAAACTATTCTCTTTGAACCTTAACTATCGAAGTCGTCCTATGATTGTGAAGGGATCGTTATATGTAATATCGCTCAATCACCACCGTTTTCAAAAAGATCTGCATTCGGCAAGAGAAGTTGCAGACAGTGAGATTGTGTGGAAGCGTTTTGCGACTCGATCCGAGCAATATGCGTATATCCAATCTCGTATATTAAGCGTACAGGCAAAGGAATGGTCACAATATGCGGTATTGTTTCGCACCAATTTGCAAATGCAAGGCGTATTGATTCGTCTGGAGAAGGAAGGAATTCCTTATCAATGCAAAGAAAAGGTGGGGTGCGTCTATGATCATTTTCTCATGAGCGATCTGCGCGCTTATCTGGAATTTGCGTTGGGCAATCCTAGTCGTGGACTTTTTTTGCGATTTATGAACAAACCCAATCGATGGATCGATCGTGAGCTGTTGTGCGAAGAAATCGTCGATTGGCAATTGCTCAAAAAGCGTGCGGCGGGAAAGGTTCGCCTTATGGAGGAAATAGAGCGTTTGGAGAAAGGGTTATGTCTGTTAAGGAGGATGAAGCCGCAATTGGCGATTCGCTATATCCTGCAAGGACTTGGATATGAAAGATATGTTCGAGAAAAAGCAGGGACAGGAGACCATTTTCATCCGCAAAAATTGCAAGAATGGGGAGCCATATTGGATTTTTTGAAAGAAGATGCTGCGCAATATGTCAGCTGCGAAGAATGGTGGCTGGCACAGGATGCTTATCGGAAAGCCAAACCTCAAAGGCATACCGGCGGCGTATCCATTATGACTGTGCACGCGTCAAAGGGGTTGGAATTTAATACCGTTTTGCTACCGGACATCAATGAGGGATTTTATCCTCATGGGTATTTGCCGGATGAAAAGGGTATCGAAGAAGAATGTCGCTTATTGTATGTCGGCATGACAAGAGCGAAGGAATCTCTGGAACTATTATCCGTAACAGGATCTAAGGAAGCTCCTATCATGCCGTCTAGGTTTTTGAAAAATCTACGAAATCAAACCACACTTTCCCAATCGATCAATCCTCTTGCTCGATAAGCTCATCAAATTCAACATCATCTAAAAACATATCATATGCATCGGAAACTTTTTCGTATTCCTCTTCATCAACCAGATTCGTCAAAATAGGTTCTTCCTCCGGGTGTTCGGGATCATCTTGATATCCATAGATCCAGACTTCTCCGTCCTCGTTTTCACCATGTTCATCCAGCGGCATAAGGACGATATAGTCCTTGGCATCTACGGTGAGAATGGTTACAATCGAACAGGTGACAGTACCGCCATCTAGGTCAATATCCACGGTCATTACTTCATCTTCGTTTGGGTTCATAGGGGGTCCTCCGCTTTGTGTATATTTACTTACGTGAGTGGTTGCTTTATAATTGGGAAAGCGAAAAAGTTTGCTCTTGCATTAATGTATATGAAAAGCGGTGCTAAAGCACAGATAGGAGCGGTGATGGTTTGCACGGTGGTTCCGGTTGAAAACAAGGATTTTCCCGGCTTGTATTCCTTTATGTACGACACATGGGTCGCGACTTACGGCGACATTATTACCCTAGAACATATTGAATATCTATTGCATCAATATTTTGATGAAGATCAGATCGCAGGATATGTCGCAAAGGGATATTGCTATTATTTCATAATGGCAGATGAATGCAGGGTGGGACTGTTGGTTTACGTGGATCGAGGAGAGGACATCTTTTTGGATAAATTGTATGTGCTTTCGGCATTTCGGAAGCAGGGTTTGGCAAAGCAAGCAGTAAGGATGGTACAAAACTTAGGGAAGGATATCGTCCTACACGTCAACCGCAATTATATGACAGCGATTCACGATTATCAATCCATGGGGTTTTGGATTGAGGACAAGGTGGAAACCGTATGGGAGAAAGAGATGGTGAATGTTGATTATGCCATGCGGTATTCGCAAATGAAACGTACCAAGTAGGATCAATTTGAACTTTCGACATCATAGCACATTGCGTAAAGGACGTAAATAGAAGAGTATGCATGGTTACTATTCACTGCCACTATCCCGCGCAGTCGAAATTATGCAGAATGCATAATTTCGCAAGGGTCACAACCGCCAAATCGCATAGCGATGATTTTTATCGCATGGTGATTTGTGCGATTTGTTGCTGTGAACGCCGAAGGCGTGAACAGTAACTATTCATACGCATCAACGAATCATTTTCAAATGCTGATCTTGACAAATTAACGCAAATAATGATACAAAAATACAAAATTGAAAGAATTTGCGTTACCGAAAGGAGATAAAATGTCCATACAACACAATCGTACTTTAAGACTGCGCATGACCCTCTACAGTGCCCTATTTGCTGCTTTGATGGTCATCGGCGCATATATCGCGGTTCCCCTTCCCTTCAGTCCTGTGCCGATTGTGCTCACCGATTTTTTCATCATGAGCGCGGGGATTTTTCTCGGTGCCAAATATGGAATCGTCAGTGTTACGCTCTATCTTTTCTTGGGAAGTATCGGTCTGCCTGTGTTCGCGGGAGGCAACGGCGGTTTATACGCTTTCTTAGGTCCCACGGGTGGCTTTTTGCTCGGGTATGTCCCTCTCGTGGCAGTCACCGGCTATGTATTTCGCAAATGCAAAGGGATTCCCCTTCGCGCTGTCCTTGCCTTACTATCCGGCAATGTCGTTTTGTACGCGATTGGAATCCCTTTTTTGAAGTTATATTCGCATTCCCCTTGGTTGGGGGCTATTACCGTCGGTTTGATCCCATTTCTACCGGGACTAATCTTAAAAATCGCATTGGTGGTTGTGCTCGAACGTCTGTTACGTTCCCAATTGCGATTTCTGCGGACAGGCATTGGGAGTTAAAGCAAACGATTGTTTCGCACTGCTACGGAAAGTGCGTGTGCGCTGAGTCCTTCCGTACGTGCGAGCAGCTCGATGTTCGCACCGTTCTTTGCGAGTGCTTCTTTGGTGTATTGAATCACACTATACCCTCTGGTGAAATCCGCCACACTTAGTCCGGAAGAAAACCGAGCGGTTCCGCAAGTGGGAAGGACGTGGTTTGACCCGCAGAAGTAATCACCGACTGGTTCCGGGCTGTATTCTCCCACAAAAACCGCACCAGCATTTGTGATCAAAGGTAGAATCTCTTCCGGATGTTGCACCAGTATCTGTGCGTGTTCCGGTGCGAGCCGGTTCAAAGCCGTCGTCGCTGTTTCTAAGGAATCCACGACGAAAAGATCTCCATAGTTTTCCAAAGACTTGATCGGTGCGGTGAGTCCATTCTCTGATATGAGTCTTTTTACTTCTTCTTTGATGCGCATAGCCATCTTCTCACTCAAGCAAAAGACGGTACTCGCTTCATATCCGGTGCCATGCTCGGCTTGGGATAGCAGATCTGCTGCGATAAAGGTCGGGTTGGCTTCTTCATCGGCAATAATTGCGATTTCTGATGGTCCGGCAAGGGAATCTAACTTTACTTGTCCATACAATAGCTTCTTAGCCATTTGCGTAAAGTTGTTGCCCGGTCCCACAATCGCATCTACTTTTTTCACCAAATTCGTGCCATATCCAAGCGCCGCAATCCCCTGTGCGCCGGAAATCTTGTACACCGCCGTAACCCCAAGATAATGCGCCGTATACAAAATCGTATCATGAATCTTACCGTTTACAGGTTTGGTAATGACGTATATTTCTTTCACTCCCGCCACAAGCGCCGGTATCACATTCATATACAAGCTGGAAAAAAGCGGCGCCATCTGCCCCGGCACGGTTACCCCCACTTTGGATAAGGGGGTATATTTACGTTCCAATACCACGCCATCGTCATACGTTACTGTATAGTCCCGTGCTTTTTGTTTTTGATGATATGAAAAGATGTTGTCACACGCTTTGCGTAGCGATTCTTGAAATTCTTTGGGTACACGCGCTTTGGCTTCTTCGTATTCGGCGTCGCTTACGACGATACCGCTCTCGTGAAGGTCAATCCCATCAAACTCCTTCATATACCGAAATAACGCGTCATCTCCATGCGTCTTAACATCCTCTAAAATCGCTGCCACTTTCATTGCCACATCAGCGGGAATGTCGCCTTGTCTGTTTAAAAGACGAAGGAATCGTTCATTCTCAAAATCAAATCGACTGATTGTTATCATGCCGCTCCTTTCCGATCTTTGGTCAAAATCTCGTTCCAACTATACCAAAAAGTGCGTTTTGTGACAAGAGTAATCCTTTCTGTTTTCGATTGAATACAGTTCACGTTACCATTCACGCGTTTGCCGATGTACGTTTAAAGGGCTGTGTATCCCGGACGAACCGCGCAGAGCCGAGGGGAGTTTTGGGTGTTAGTCTCTCTGGGCGTTACGATGAGCCCGGGCAGGGAAAATGCGCGCACAAGCAAGCGCTCATTTTCCCTTGGTCTCATCTCCACAGAACGTATAACAC
>JAISHZ010000273.1 GCA_031262285.1 Lachnospiraceae bacterium
CTGTGGCAATACCTTCAAAGAAATCATAAGCGGATGTCGATGAGGTAGTAAGCGCTCCCGCCCAATGATCTTCACCGGAATCATAGACTTGGTAAAAAGTAGTATCATCTAAAAACCAATACCCCGATGTAAGCATTAGAAAAGCATCTAAATACTCATTGGGATAGGTAAGCCCCAATTTCCACCAAAATTTGAGTACCTCACCCATATGACCGTGCCAAGCGGTAGGATAGCTATACTGCGCCACCGGACCTTTCACCGTATCCGCTAACGGTGGGTCGTAATCTTGCCAAAACTCCTTTGGAACATAATGATTTAAATACCACGTCGTTTCTCCATCCAACTCCGCTTCATGATAATACCCGACCCTTGCAAATTGCTGAATCAACACACTATATTTTTCAGACCCACTACCACGCAACTGGGTCCCAATCGCGAATTGTATCCCCTCAAGTCCCATTTTCCCTCCAAGAATCACTACCAAACAAAGCAAGCATAAACGCAGCGATTGTTTTCGTTTTATGATCAGCACAAATACGAGGAATGCGCATACCGCATAAATGGCATTGTTACGAAACATCACCATGAAAATACCGCACACGATCCAAGCAATGGCAAAAAGTCTCTTTTGCCGTTTCGTTCGAGGGAAAAAGTTCGCGTCCACATAAAGAAGCAAGAACAAAAGAAAGAACGCACCAAACAGCACATCTTTGGTCGCGCTGACTGCAAAAACGCTGATATATGGAAAGATCGCATAAAACAACAGGACGATGACGGATACTCTTTTCTTATTGCTGAGGCGATACAACAATTGTATCGAATATGCCAAAACGGCAGAAAGGATGATCATCTGAAAAATCGTATAGAAAGCCATTCCTATTTCATTGGAATGAACCAAATTGCCAATTTGCAAAGCTACCCAGATAAGCCACGAATGTATCAGCGGGTGGTGAGGATTCATAAAAGCAAACCCCCGCACCGCATCTCCCACTTGCCGATGAAAATCATATGCCATTATGGAAGGATAGAATGCCAAAAATACAGGAACCCAACAGATCAAAATAACAGCCCATGCGATAAAGAAAAGATGTTTAACATTCCATGCCGGGGACTGAATGCTTTTTGGCTCTTTCGTCATTAATTTATGCAAACACGTTATGACCCAATAAACAAAAGGAAATACAACACTTGATAAACAAATACCCTTGGCTATCAAGTTACTTTTGGCGATGAACCCGCTATCAGTCATCCCATTGACCTGTAATTGAACTCCTATGACCATCGTCACTCCAAAAAGCAACGATGGAAAAAGAGCATAGAGAATATCCCGTCTCAACGAGGATGCGTTCGCTGCTTTGAGATTGGCAATTGTTTTTGCCCATATTAGGGTTAAGCAGACAAGTACAAAAACAGACAATATTTCAAACGCAGCGTGTGACTTCGTCAGCGGATCTCGTAACGCATTCAAAGAAATAAACCCATATACACCTATCACCGCCAAAAAAAATGCCACAATTTCATTCATTCGTTTTTTCATATTTTACTCCCGTCTGCGCGCTAATGGCGCGCATTAGCGCGCGTTTTCATTCTATATTATCCAACCCCATACGGTGACCATATACTCGCCCAACATATAGATCGATTTCAGCCACAAAACACTCGTCAAGGCAAACAGCCATGGTCTCGTAATTTTTTGTGTAGCAATCATTTTGCCCATCAAGGAAAGAATCACGCAAATCACAAGTACCATCGTTCCAAAAGTCGCCCGATCCGGATAATGAGGAGAAAGCGCCATGGAACCCCATGAAAGAAAAGCGCACAAAAGAAGCAGCACATTCGTCTTTCCCAATCGAATCCCCAATCTACCTTTCGCATATACGATTAAGCAAAGTAACAGCAAAAGCACCGGAAACAAAAATGAAAACGCCGCTGTAGCCGCCGCGTAGACTTGCAGAAGCATCCTCCACAAGATCCCCTTCTGCGCTTCCGGAACATAAGAGAGACGAACGAAATTACCCGGAGCCAGAATCAAGAAAGCGCTGCCGATGAAGCAAGTGATATTTCCACTAACCATCCAACCCGGTATCTGATTCTTCTTTTTCATATGGATAAACATGATCACGAGGGATGTCACCCAGAGGGACGGTCCCATATTTTCGTTACTCCAACCCGCAAGAAGTCCTATTGGTACCATCCCTACGGTTGCAACGATCGATTTGGTTCGTGAAATCTGATGTGGCTCCCATCGAAGATACAATCCCAAGAAGTAAAGAAGAAGTACTGTCATATAGAGATAATTTGCCGCTCCCGCCTGCCAGAACATACTCATCATCCAATTGGCGTTGCAGCCAATCAACAAAGACATCCCGCAAAGATAGAACGCTGCTCCTTTTTGGTTCGCTAAGCGTAGAATCAACAAGCACAAAAGACAAAATACCACTGTGTTGAGATAATCCGCCACTGTCGGTCCCAAAAGCAGTGTACCCTGTAAAATAGTATGCGTAACACTACGTCCTCCCCAATTGAGATAGTGCCAGATCTGGGCATCTAAAATATCTGAAAGGTTCGAAATAGGGGTTTCGTCATAAAGCCTGGTGCTATACCAGAGATCATCCATCATAAAAGGAACCGCTTTTTGCGTTATCAAAAAAGCAACCAAACAGCTGCCGATCATGAAGTACGTCGCTATTCGGTTCCCGTGCTCTCTAGCCAAAAAGCCTTTTCCTTCCTTCAAAAAACCACTCAACCTGCTTGCCTCCAACTATCAACATCTAAAGCGATACCGGGCTTTCCAAACCGTATGTTACTGTTCACGCCTTCGACGTTCACAGCAACAAATCGCACAAATCACCACGCGATAAAAAGCATCGCCATGCGATAAAAAACATCGCCATGCGATTTGGCGGTTGCGACCCTTGCGAAATTATGCATTCTGCATAATTTCGACTACGCGGGATAGTGGCTGTGAATAGTAACACCGTATCAAATAAGCACTGACTCAACTATGACGAAATAAGTGAAAGTCAGGACTTGCCGCCAAATAATCCAAATAGACATAGATCCCACGCAGCCAAAGGAAAACAATCAAAAGATCACTCCATAACCGTAAACGATATCCAATCTCTCGTAGTTGACCCACCTTAGAAACGAACACGCACATCAAAAGTACATATGCACAAAATGTAGATCCCTCTCCTGCTGATACTAAGAAAATATTCGTAATACACGATATCACTGCGACTAGTATCAAAGAGCGATTTCTTTCGCTTTTTTGATCCAATTGACTGCCTTTGTGAAAAGCTGCAAAGCAAAGTAGTAGGATGATCAAGAAAAACAAGTTTTGAAAAATAAGGGCAACTGATTCAAATCCACGCAAAAATAGTTCATGCCGTATAAGAAAAGTGTCTCCCGATGAGTTTTGGATAGCCGTAACCGCCGCTCCAATACTACTCAACAGTGCACTGAGAATACAACCAATACTTGCCGCTATCTGTCCTATCGTAACTCGGATCTTTTGATGAATCTTGTTGATCAGTACGATCATCGTCATAAGTCCGATCGCCGGACCAATCGATAAACTACTGACTCCACATAAAATTCCTAAGGCGATGCTTACGATTCGACGCAAAAGAATCCAAGCTTTATGTGCTTTGCTCTGTTCCTCCCCAAAAAACAATATCAAAAAAGCAAGCGCGATCACCATCGCATACAGATTGCGTATGGCTCCCGTCTGTACAAACATCGTAGACTGCCAATCTGCGATCCCCCCCATCATCAGACTGATCGTCAGTAACATTGCAGTAGGATTTGTTTGATGTGTGAAATACAACACCATGAATAACAGCAGAGAAAAAAAGGCGATCGTCAAGCAGTCGCTCCCCACTTCACCAAGTTCCTGCGTCAGTACGGTAAGTGCAGTAGTGAAACTTTTCTGTGGATGGAACTCTCCGACCGGAAAGACCGCCTTCGCCATATTTAACTCCCCGACCGATAAGAAAGGGATGATGCGTTGCGTTAGAATAAAGAGGAAAACGCTGATTCCGATGAAAATATATGCCGACACTTTTTCGATCATTAGCAGATGAAGCTTTGCGTCTTCCTTACTCCTTTGCACTTTGATCCTCCCGAATTCTCAATAGTTCATATTCGAAATTGCGTCTGTTTTGAGCAGCAATATTGGATAAGATCAAGCCACCAAAAAAAGACTGTATTGCCGCTATTACGGCAAATCCACAGACAATCAACGTCGGGAAATCAGGTACCAATCCGGTTCGTACATAAGTCGCTACGACCGGAATCATAAATCCTGTCGCCACGAGGATCAGCAGTAACGATAAAATCCCAAAGAAACCCAATGGCTTGTAATTGCGAAACAACCGCAGAATCGTAACCAGCACTTTACATCCATCGCTGTAGGTATTTAACTTAGACTCGCTTCCGACAGGGCGGTCTTTGTAATCAATGATCACATTATCGATCATCAGATTCTTGTCCACCGCGTGGATACTCATTTCTGTCTCAATCTCAAAGCCTTTCGAGAGCACAGGGAACGTCTTGACGAATTGAAAGCTGAATGCACGATACCCGG
>JAISHZ010000337.1 GCA_031262285.1 Lachnospiraceae bacterium
CACCCCAATCACCAAGTCGCAAAAAAAAGTGGCTTGTCTAATATATGTACGATGCCTTCTATAATTTTGGAGAATCTGCGTAATTTTACCGCTTTTTATCGCGCGATATCGATCTGCCATCACGATGCGCTTTTTCTCAAGAATCAAGTTACACTCATGGTTTTTTATCAGATTCAATCTGTGGATCGCATCCAACATCGTATTATATTGGTTGATTTCCCACAATTTACGATCTATTCGCAGTAATTTGCTCACGCGGTGTTCTTCTTTGCCCACATTTTCCCCATGTCGTCTGTGACTGGCAAGTGTGGCATCCACTTCAATAAAGCCGCCGTCGCATGCTGCGCAGGCTACTAATAAGAAGTCTTGGGGTATGGTATAGAGGGTCGGCGTAGAGCCTAATGGTATATTCGCGCATAAGTCCTCAAACCATTTCCGGCGAAAAGCCAAAGCCATGCCCGGCCATTCATACTTATGAAAGATCGCCGCAAGGTCAATGGATCGGATTGCATGGGACTGCGTACTTTTTCGATAGTTTATAAACCCTTTTATGGGTTTACCTTTTTCGTTAACGATTTGACATTTGCACGCCAAAAGAGATTGGTCGGGGTGTTGCTCCATGATCCCGCTCATTACTTCGATTTTGGACTCGTCCCAAATATCATCTTGGTCTGCTAAGAATACGATATCCCCTTCACATAGGCTCATCGCATAATAAAAGCTTCGCGGCCATCCTATGTTCTGCTCGGCTTCAACGAGTCTCCATGTGTCCCAGAGGTTATGTTTGTCAAGGAAGTCTCGAATGATTATTACGGTATGATCCGTGGAGGCATCATCGTATATGATCACTTCATCAGCCGGTTGCTTTTGCTTACGAAGTGTTTGCAATTGTTCTTTGATGTACTTTTGCCCGTTATAAGTACATAAGCAAACAGAAATCATGACACGATACCTCCTCTCAAAAAAATATCAGTTATAATCCGGTATATAAAGAGTATAATCTGAACGCTCTCAACTATACTATATAAAATAGAATATGACAACATTTTTTTGAGGGATTTCTGTATTTTTCTGTATTTGGAACAGGTTTGCCATTTATAGCGACTGCGGTAGGGCAGATAGCACAGTTGTGTGCAGAAGAACTAGATGAGCATTTTTTCCGGTTCTGGGCACCATCTTTACCCTGATGATTGCGACACCGGTTTACAGTGAGTTTCGTTATGCCTACAGTTTGGTTATCGGCACACCTTTGTATGTAATGATTGCGTTACATAGTACGCAAGATTCAACAACATCATCTGTATTGCGAATCGAGGATTCACATCATGGTATCATACATGGTTTGCGAGTGTTTCGGCACAACCACCGGTATCATAGGTGATCACGTTTGTACCGCAGGATAAGGCTTCGATGTTTGTGGTTGGATAATTATCCTCGTAAGTTGGATTCACATAGCAATCTGCTGCTGTATATATTTTGGCTAAATCATATGCAGAATTTGTTTTTGCCAAGAGTAGAATTTTTGATATCGGTGTTTTCTTGTCGATTGTCTCATGGTACATAGTTGTGATTGCTTGATATAACACGTTGACATCTATAGGAATCAAGGTTCCGGTAGGTTTTTGAATTGACCCATCCGTAGAAAGATCATCAAAAGAGCATTCAACACATCCAATAGTATTGCCGGATTTTTTTGTACAAATGGCTTCATCGCAAGCGAGTCCTTGCTGAGTACTAGTCTCGACTTCATATCCATGCATCAGTCTTGCGATCGTGCGCATCTGTTTTTTCGACAGTCCCACGAGAACCATTGCGTACCTATCATCAAGCATAGATGCAAGTTTCAGCAGGTCATCAAGACCTTTGGATTTGGACCACACATTCGCCACGCCCAGTATGATTTTTTTATCCTTGAGCCCATAACGCTCACGAAAATCGCTGGGCGTCGGGCGAAAGATTCCCGTGTCTATACGGTTATAGCGCACCTTGGTAGGATAGCACCCCAGAAAGCTTTGACACAACAAGTCGGCAAGCCACTTGGACGGGGTGATTAGCGTCATGTTTGAAACATTCAGAAATGCCGCGCGTTTACGGTCGTAGTTCCTGAGGCTGCTGTCCGCGCCGTAACTGGCGGGGTATTCTAGCTTCTGACTACAGTTCATGCAGTGATGCTTCCATTTTTCACACTTTGCCAACGTAAAATAAGCACAATGCCCGGTAAAAGACCAACAATCATGCAACGTCCAATAGACTTTCATATTGGGTCTGGTTTTGATCCATGCAAAGAGTAGCTCTATATTGATATAATACCCATGTAAATTGTGTAACCACAAGAAATCCGGGTTATATGCCTCTGCCCACCGAATGAAGGCTTTGGTTTCTCGCTTGGCCGCCAATCCATCATTGTCAAACAAACGGGCGGACAATGCATTGAAGCGAACCTGGCGTTCTGTATTGATGCGCATGGCGAACCGACGGGCGTCAAGGGGGACGATTCCACGTCCATATGCAATCTGACATTCGTGCCCATCCTTCTCATAGCTTTTCGCCAGATCGGTGCAGATTCGGCCTGTACTGCCGATGCCACAGGTACTATTGATAAAGAGGATTCTCATTTTTTCTCCGCTAAGTGATAAGCAGGCTGCCATATTAGAGATGTAACTTGCCCACAGTTTATCACAGATAATTTCATTTTTAAAGGGGCATTTCCTCTTGACGATCTTTCCCCAAAGTGCTATTTTGTAAAAAAGGTAGCGGAAACGTTCCTTTCTTCCTCTCCCTCATGAGGGGTCTGTAATTTCTCTATTACCCAATTCATGCCGCTATCGGCATATCTATGATCGACACCGATCATCACAATCCTGAAAGGAGCGTATATGTTTGAAAGCAAAAAACGCTTTCAAACTTTTGATGAGATGCGCCGCTATACGCGCGAAAACCACGCGCGCGGCGAAAATCGCGGAATATATGCGAAAAACATTACAAAATTATCATCCGAAGCAAGTTCACCCTCTCTCGTTCTTTCGGAGTTTCCATAAGAAAACCCGAACCATACAAACGCAAGGGAGATTGGCGCATGAAAACAAAAACCATGCTCGCGTATGCCATTGACACTACTGCCAGTAAAGCGCATTACGATCAATCGTACAAAAACTTATCCGATGAATTCAATATCCAACTAACACGTGAAATGGAAGGCGAGGTGTTCAAATTGTGTAACTTTAGCGAAGAAATCGAAGAACGAGGAATTGCGATCGGTTTGGAGCAGGGCTTGGAGCTGTTAGTGTTTCTATGATGATGTCATGAGTTATCACTTTCGTTTTGCAGACCTTTCCTTTTGTAGACCGTTCTTTTGTAGACCTTGACAAGCGTGTAAAATCATATCATAATTCATCTATCGCATATTTGTTCGTTGTGTCAAATTGAAAGGATACAAACATGGAGTTTATAATTCTTGGAGGAGGTTTCCTCATTATTTTATTCGCAGTGCTAGTCGCCGTTATTTCGTCTGTGGTCTCTGCTGTGGCTGCGGAAGTAGATGCGGATGAGATGGAGTAAGTCAGCACACCTAAAGTTTTCGGTTAAACTCAATTTACCCGTTAGTTCTATGACCCCAATTCAGAATTCAAGCACCTTCACAGGCGGTTTCCGCCAGGATTCATGATGAACGAACAACCTAACAGCAATAAAGAAACACCACAACACAGCAACCAGTATCTAGCAACACCAACAAAACACCAAAAAAATGAAACTTGGAGGAATTGCATTCAATCGGCTATTTTGCTATACTGAATGTATTGAAATGCCGATTGATCAGATTTCCTCCGCGAAACAAAAGGAGGGAAAATGGCAGTTTTAAGAAACAACGAAGACATCTCCACGCAACAAAAAAGCATTACGGATTATCCGAAAGAAGACTCCCCTACGCTACAAGCCCAACGAGATGAATATCTGAAGCTTTTGGCAACCCTTAGGCTAATGGACAACGATTTTTTCTCAGAAGTGTTAGACGGGAAAAAGGAAGCAGTAGAATTTATCATTCAAACGATCTTAGGGCG
>JAISHZ010000373.1 GCA_031262285.1 Lachnospiraceae bacterium
ACTGATGAAATGTCAGGAAACAGATGAAATTAACTAAAAAGTCATTAAAATACTGTTACTGTTCACGCCTTCGGCGTTCACAGCAACAAATCGCACAAATCACCATGCGATACAAAAAATCGCTATGCGAGTTGGCGGTTGCGACCCTTTTTGTGGGATAGTGGCTGTGAATAGTAACAAAATACTTACAACATGAGATACCCTCAAAACCATGGAAAAAGGAGAAAAGATGGCTACGATCATGAACGAAATGAAGTTGGTATTGATGTCAAAAGAGGAAAAGGTTCGTTTCTACATTGATGAAAGCGGAAATCAGTACGCAGGTTTGGAGAGAGTAGCAAAAGCAGTTTGTGATGATTTTTATCATGTTACAGATCAGCGCCCCGAACTTTTGACACAGCTTGATGCGGTGCCTCTTTATGAATACGGAGACAAAAATGCTGCTCAAGTGATGCAATTGAATGAGTCGGATAAGAAAATTACCGGCATTGTAGCCGGGATCATCGGACAAAATCATTTTTTGGATACTTGTATCTCTTCGGGGATTTGTGATACAAGTGCGATAAAAGGGAAGCGGGAGTGCTATAGCCGTTTTCTTGTGATCACGAATCAAGGAATAATGCTGGGGATTTTGGGAAGTGACATCCTTGGTACGATTTATGGTCTTTTCTCCTTATCGGAGTTGATAGGGGTATCTCCATGGCGTTATTGGGCGGATGTCCACACACAGCAGCGAAAGGAACTCTCTTTCACGCCGGCCGAACTAACTTTTGTATCCAAGGAGCCTTCTGTTACCTACCGAGGCTTCTTCATGAATGATGAATGGCCGTCGCTTGGGACTTGGGCGACACAAACTTTTGGCGGCTTCAATGAACGATTTTATGATCATGTGTTCCAATTGTTGCTGCGTCTGAAAGGGAATTACTTTTGGCCTGCGATGTGGACGGGAGCTTTTTGGATGGATGGCGTATCTGACCCGATGGCGAACGCCAATTTGGCACAAGAATACGGTATTTATATGGGCAATTCCCATCATGAGCCAATGATGCGTGCCAGTGAAGAATGGGACAAAGTCAAAAGTGACAACAACGACATCGGCTACGGGCATGATTGGAATTATGTCACCAATCAACGCGGATTGCGTCAGTATTGGACGGATTCTATCAAACGCAACAAGGCATATCGCAATGTCATCACCATGGGTATGAGGGGAGAGCGAGATACTTCCATGTTGGGTGATTTTTCTGATTTATCGGAAAATATAGAATTGCTCAAGAAGATTATCTCTGACCAAAAAGAAATCCTTCGTCAGAATCAGCTTGAAGATGCTCCGAAATTATTGGCGCTATATAAAGAAGTGGAAGATTATTATTATGGCGATGAGAGTGCACCGGGATTGAAGGATTGGGAAGGGTTGGACGATATACTCCTCTTGCTCTCAGATGACAATTATGGCAATTTAAGAACCCTGCCGCCGGTAAAAGATGCTGATCGCCCTGCCGGATGGGGATTGTACTATCACTTTGATTATCATGGTGGACCAATATCGTATGAGTGGGTGAATAGTTCTACCTTGGAAAAGACATGGGAGGAAATGTCACAGGCTTATGATTATGGTATCCGCAAATTGTGGATCGTCAATGTGGGGGATCTTCGCCCGCAAGAACTGCCGCTAAGTTATTTTATGGAATTGGCATATGATTTTGAGCAATGGGGAACCTCGAATATCGAGAGTCCGCATACGTTTTTAAAACAATGGACAGCGCAACAGTTTGGAACCTATGTACCGATGGACATCCAAGAGCGGATCACTTCGATTCTGGAGACATATACCCATATGAATGCGAATCGCAGACCGGAAGCGCTTTCCCCATACACCTACCCCATTGAAACAGGGGAAGCGAAGAGGGAACTTGAGGAATCTAAGATCGTCGAAGCTATGGTCCACAGTTTGGATGAGCATATCCCGAAGCAGTTAAAAGATGCCTTTTTCGGGTTGGTCGCATTTCCGGCATTAGCGTCGATGAATGTGCGTAAAATGAATCTTCATGCGGCATTTAGTAACTTTTACGGAAAACATGGTAGCGTTCTTGCCAACGAATATGCTGATTTGGTGCAAAGTGAGATTGAGCAAGACCTGAAACTCACCGATCAATACAACCAAGAGATGAGCGGTGGGAAATGTAATGGAATGATGAGTTCCGCTCACATCAATTTTCAACATTGGAATAGTGAGGGATGGAAATATCCCGATACGACGAGGGTAGAACTACCGATCGAGCCGAAGATGATCGTGTCGCAAGAAGCGACCGGGATTATCGTGTGCGGAGAGAATGCACAAGTGGAACTACCACACTTTTCTAATATCGGTCTTTCCGAACTACAACTTACCATTAGTAATGGCGGAACCACTCCTTTTTCGTATCATGTAACGCAAGTACCGGAATGGCTGACTGTGACGACGCTCACCGATTTGGTGAAGACATCGAGTTTGCTTTCTCTAAGAGTAGAGAAAGACTGCTCTGTCGTAGGAACCAAGGATTTGGACGGGGAATTGGTAATAGAAGGAGCGGGCGAAACCGTTCACTTAGGGGTGCAATATCACTACAAAGATCTGACAGGCATCCTCAAGGAAACCTTCATCGAGAACGATGGGGTGTTATCCATACAAGCTTCGCACTATTCTTTGCAAGGGAAATCGGACAACGCGCAATGGATCGTGCTGCCCCAGTATGCGAAACGGGTATCCGGTGTAAAAGTGTTCCCGACGACTCGTACTTTTGACCAAGACGAAAAGACTTGTTGGGTAGGGTATCGCTTCTTTATCGAGAATCCCGGTGAATATGAGTTGGCGGTCATGATGGCGCCTACAAACGATTTGCAAAAAGGACAAGGACAGAAATTTCAACTGGCGATTGATGAGGAAACACCGGAAATCATCGATACATTGCCCAAGGGTTTTCGTGGCGGTAGTCATTATGACAGAAATTGGTGTGAGCAAGTATTGCGCAATGACAAGCGAATTCAAACTAAACGAAACCTTAGCGCAGGACAGCATGAGTTGCGTATCTATGCGATGGACGCGGGTATTGTTTTAGAACGTATCGTATTTGCCAAAGTTGGATCGAAAGCCCATGAATTGCTTCCTTTGTACTATTTTGGTCCGGATGAGAGCTTTATCGTATAAAAGAATGTAGGCTTCTATTTTCGCGAATAAAGGACAGTTACAGTGCAAGAAAATACATTGTTTCCTTTATCAGAATATGATAATACATTAGCTGCACTTCAATGCACTCAAAATCATATTCCGGTGATGCGGAAGATAGGAGCTAGATACAAATGCAATTAGATATGACAAAAGGAAAACCATTGTCGCTGATGGTAAAGTTTATCATCCCGGTCGTTTTCGGTAACGTTTTTCAACAGCTTTATAACACTGCTGATACGATTATTGTGGGAAGAACGGTTGGTTTGGACGCATTAGCAGCAGTGGGAGCGACCGGTAGTGTCGTATTCTTGATTTTTGGTTTTGCGATGGGGTTAACCACAGGGTTTAGTGTCATGACAGCGCAGCGATTTGGAGCGGGAGATGAGGAAGGCTTAAAAAAGAGCGTCAGCAGTGCCTTTTTCTTGTCGATGATCGCTGCGGTGCTCTTGATGGTCATTAGTTTATGTTTTTTGGACGATTTGCTCCGATTTATGAATACACCGGATAATATTTTTGAGATATCCAGACAATACTTACAAATTTTGTGTAGTGGAATGATCTTCACCATCTTATACAATTTTTTGGCAGGGGTGATGAGAGCGATCGGAAATAGTGTCGTGCCGTTGGTATTGCTGATTATCTCATCAGTTACCAATATTTGTCTGGACTTACTCTTGATTTTACAGTTTGATATGGGCGTGGCGGGAGCAGCGCTTGCC
>JAISHZ010000390.1 GCA_031262285.1 Lachnospiraceae bacterium
AAGCGTTTTACGCATGACCACATATTTGTCTTTCATGGTATATCTCGTAAACCCGCATTTTTCATACAGCGCGATTGGTCCAGTGAAATCATAAGGACCGGCTTTGCCTTCTTCATATACATGAGCTTCTATGAAATCGAATCCGTCCGCCGCCGCATCCACGCACACGCGCTCCAGTAACTTCGTAGCGACGCCCTTTTTTTGTGCTTGAGGTGCAATCATGAAACAAAAAACCGATTTTATCTTTACCGCTGGGTCGTACTCGTCGATGTTCCAAAAGCCACGCAAATAATCACGGCAATACCTACAGTTCGCGTTTGCGTTGCACCAGCCGACTATTTTCTCGTCCATATAGGCGAGATAGCCTTGCAATGCACCGGACTTGACAAAACCAATCGCTTTTTCACGCCGCTCTTCCCGTGTGACAAACCAATGCTCGCCGTCTAATTCATAGGACTCATCACCGCGCCATGTTACGCAATAGCAGGGTAGCTCGTCTTTGTCTGTTCCGTCGTCATGCGGTGTTATGTCAAAGAAATATGCGTAATCCTCCGCTAAATCCGGGGTTAATGGTTTTATCATGATCTCACTCATGGTTTTTTCTCCCTTATGTAATTGGTAGATTCACTTTCGAGTCCGATATAGTCAACCACTTTATTAAACTATATTTCGGCGCGATTTACAATGATTAAAACGAGTTCATGTAAGGCGTTCTTTAATCAAAAAAATCTTTTCCGGTGACGCTTCGAAAAATGGATTTTTCACCGGATACGTGAACCGTTCTTGTCGTAACAAACTATTGAACCAACTTGTGTTGATTTGTATTGGATGGTTGGTTATAATAGCAGCAGAGCAGGGTTGCAGTTATCATATGTATTGATATCCATCAACAAGTATTTATATTTGTTTTAACGCATTGATTGAATGCAATAAGCTAGTCAACAAAATAATATCGATTGTAAATAATAGGAGATTATAATATGCTATTATTTCACGGAAGTACGGTTGTGGTTGAGAAACCGATACTAATACCAAAACAGCGTATGTTGGATTTTGGCAACGGTTTCTATACTACCACGAATATGGTTCAAGCAAAATCCTTCGCCAGAAAAGTGGGAGATCGCCGTGAAACCGATAAATGTTATGTCAATTTTTACAAAACGCCCGATTTGGCGACTTTAAAAAGAAAATTGAGTGTTCTTGAGTTTACGGAAGCAAGTGATGCGTGGTTGGATTTTGTATTTGCGAACCGCGCAGGACAATATAATGGAGAAAAATACGATCTAATTTGTGGAGCGGTTGCAAATGATACAATTTACAGGGTATTAAGTGTTTATGAAAGCGGAATAATTGGTAGAGAAGAGTGCTTGCGGCAATTAAAAATACGAAAGCTATATGATCAAATGGTATTCGCATCCGAAGAATCGTTACGTTTTTTGGATTTTACCGGTTCGTTAGAGCTTCAAGTGAGGGAGACTTAGCGTTGTGGAAGAAATGAAAGTGATGCTAGAGTGTATTACACCAAGGTTAGTCGGGCAAATAATGACTGATCTATGTTTACATGAAAACGAGGCTTTCTTACTACTATATTCATCCAAATTTTATGCGCAGTTGGCGCGAGAAGAAACAAAGTTGTGGCATTTGAGCGTTCCTATGCTGTATGAAATGTTAAAGGAAGAACTGGAAACCGGGGTTATGACTTACCCGGAGGAGGTTTAAATGGATGAGATTACTGTTTTCATAGTGTATTGTATTGAAGAATATAGAAACTCAGAAAAACTTGATGGGAAAACAGTTATAGAATTGTTTTATCGCTATCGGGTACTAGATTATATACGTTCTTATTATGAAGCATTGCATACAACAGGCAGGCAATATATCGTGGAAGACATCAAGAAGTACATTCATGCGAGATCCGCATGATTGTACTTCTTGTAAGTTAAATGGATAAATGGTCGTCATTTTCAAAACCCCAAACCGCACAATTCATTAAATGCCAGAATCGCCTTATCCCTCATTTGAAAATCGAAAATGCCCTGTTTGATAAGCTTAATCGGGAAAAATAAACTTTCCGCTACTGAGATTTTGTAATCAGCAAGGAACAAATCAAACGGATAATCCTTGACGGTCGTACGAAGGCATTCATGGTAATATTTTAACATTGGCAAACTTTCGGTTTTTCGCGGCTCAATATGTAAAGCTAGCAACATTGCCAAATCCTCGGTGCATAAACCGAGACCCAAGTTGTCGGTGCCACCGAATTTGACCGTGCTTGTCTGATGATTCACATACACCTTCATCGGGTTCAAATCGCCGTGAATCACGGTGATGTTTTTACCGCTATAAAAGCGGTTTTTGACATAAGCAGGATAATGCTCCTTCATAAAAGCAAGTGCTGCTTCGTAAACCTTAAAGCTGTCAGGATGGTGATGGTTTTCAAATACGCTTCCTTCGCATTCCCATTTTTGTGGGATAAGTCCGTTTTCCTCATCTGCGCGATATTTTTCGTAATCCCGTTCCATCATGCTGATGTGAGAGATGAGGTTTTCTTCGGTTAAGAAGCGCCAGTTGAAATTTATATCATTCACATGCCAGTTCGCCGCGTGAAATTTCGCTGTGGCTTGCAAAACATCGTGGATGTTCTCTAAAACGACATCCGGACCATTGCTGTAACCGCTTGTATCTCCATACATGAACAAATCAATCGTCGCAGCGTTCCATTCTGCAATCGTGCGTAATGCATTAGAAGTCGTAAGCAACGCGTTTTTCGCTAACACAATAGCTTCGCGTTCCGTGTCTAAGGCTTGTTGTAAAAGATCAACTTCTATTTCGCGCCACTCATGTCCATCAGAGGAGCATTTATCCCATTGATCAATCCACGCTGCGCAGAAGTCTCGTGCCGATTCGGATATACGCTGATACAATGCAGCAAGTTCTGTCATGCCGTTTTCACGTAAATACACAGCGGCACAGCGGCACAGCGGCGCTCGTCAATCAAGCTTCGCAAGGTGCATTCATTCACGCTGGCGCGGCGGGAAAAGTCGTCTCGCATGTTGTCACGATTCCATAAGGAATCATCTTTCAGCCCGGCGATCCAATGCTCATATGCCTGCTCACCCTGCCAATACCCGCGTTCCTGCGGTTGTTCAAAGGAAGAAACGGCGGTTTGTAACGATTGGCGTAAAATTTCCTCCGCAGTCATAGATTGCTCATGATCGCAGGGTGATTTCTTACGCAGATGCATAATTCCCCACGGCCAATTATCTGCCAACAGGTATTCCCCCTTCGAATCAAAATGCGCAAGGTTCGCATTTTCTGCTGCCATGCCATCTTCATTTAGTAATACTTTGTCAAAGTATGTCCGGCAATAAAGCGTCTTGCCATTGTCGCCATATCCTGTGATCACACCCCACTCCGGTGCGACGCGCAGATTGATAGCCACAATGGGTCTGCCCAGTTGAATATCTGATACGATGTTACGCCGCTCGGCGACGCGGTCTTTGGCTTCGATTCTACCAGCCCAAACAGCCTCGTACCCGATCGCACGACAAAGCGGTGCGTCATATCCGTAAGCCACCAATGCATCGGTGGCGCTCCAGTCCCATACATCGGTAAAATGAATGCGGTAACACGCGCCGGACATTCCCATAATCTGCTCATAAGTATAAGCTTCGCCCATATAATTCAAGGCTCGCGTAACAGCACCGCCAAAACAGCAATCCATCTGCTTACCCCACGCCAGAGGCTTTAGGCCGGGTAGAATACAAGACGAAGTGTCTTGGATAGTAAGAGCGGTATGCGTAGAATTGTACGCCTATACTCCGCCCTCGGGGCAGCTGATCACTTGAATGCCTTCGGAATTTAGATATACAAGCGTCAGATAATCTGTACCGTCTGTACCCGGCGATGATGGGAAAGTTTCGTGGTTGACATGGATTTCATTCCAACGGAAATAATCTAAATGATCGATCTTTTGCATTACATCTCGCACATTTGTGCCTTGTCCATAATATGCGCCGATGATTTGGAAAGGTCGTTTCGTTTCGTATTGCGGATTATCAATATCAATTGCCAGATGGTCGTTTTGTTTTCCATAGAAATAG
>JAISHZ010000020.1 GCA_031262285.1 Lachnospiraceae bacterium
TATATGTTGATGATAATGCTCATCTATACCAAAGATGACGAATTGTATGTTGAAAAACTATACCTTGAGTTAAAAGACGATATGCTCTATGTAGCCAATAAAATACTTCGTAACCAAGATGATGCAGAAGATGCGGTTCACGCTGCCTTTACTAATATCATCAAACACTTACAGCGGATTCAAAGTTTACAGAATGTTCATGAGGATTCAAGGCGTAAAAGTGCTGCTTATTGTATTGTTATCGTTAAGAATATATCGCGAAGGATGTACAATAACAAAAAAGCGAAAGCCACCAGTTCTATAGATGATGTAGATTATAATTTGCCAAGTGAGGAAAACACCGAGGAATACGCTTTGCAAAATGACTTGCTGGCATCACTGGATGAGGTTGTAAAAGTCCTGCCGGAGAATTTGTCCAAGCCTTTTATATTAAGATACTACAAAGAAATGAAATATGCCGATATTGGCAGGATTCTAAATCTTACAGCTAACGCAGTACAAAAGCGAGTTGAAAGGGCGACTGACATTATTCTTGAAAAACTAGGAGAGGAGGGTATGCGATGAAGAGCGATTTTACCGCAGAACAGTATATTTTGAGGCAAGCCTCGAAGCAGCTGTTTTGCTCCGATATTCAAAGGCTCAAGCAAAGAAACTCCACGGATGAAGTATTCCTAAACCCGGAGCAGATCAAACTGTTAGCCGAAAAGATACGGCTACTCCCCGAGGATTGGCAGGAAGCTTTGCTACTTTGTTATGGCTGTGGTTTCGATGCAGATTTGTCAGGCAAATTTCTCCATAATCCAGAGGTTTCCGATAATGTTCTGTACGCGAAGGATGTGCTTGCGTATGGGATGAACTTACCTAGCATTTCGAGGGAAAGTTTAGCGGAAAGCTGTAGTATCATCTTGGATGATTGGCATAAGCAAGTCAAGAGTGACCAGCAGGATACCCCCTTATCCACAAGCAGAGAGTTGGATAAGAAGATCAGGCGGATGATTCGAGAGCGAGGCAAGGCGGGGCGCTTACTTTTTAGCTTTTATGCAAAACGTGTAGCTATGATTTTTCTTGCGCTTTTGATCGCTTCTACCGTGACGGTTTTAAGTGTAGAAGCGTTGCGCAACAAATTCTTTGACTGGCTGTTCACTATTCTTCCGACACATACGCGGGTTGAAATGATTGATGTAGTTTCATATTCCGATACAGATAATGCGTTCCAGCCAAATCAATATGCACCGATGTATTTGCCGGAGGGATTTGTACTGGTGGATACGCTGGAAACGGATACGCGCTATAAGGTGTTCTACGCAAATGCGGATAAGAAATATATCATTTTTGAAGTTCGATTGATAAACGATCAGGATCATATCAATGTAAATACAGAAAATAACGATATGGAAGAACTAAATATCAATGGTAGAACAGGCTATTATGTAGATGATGATTTAGGGCACATGATTTTATGGTCTGATGATCTATATGTCTTTAGTGTTATATGCGAAACATCTAAAAATGATGCCATAAAAGTAGCAGAATCGACGAAATTTCTTTAATTGGTAATTTTTATGGCATATTTTATCTCCTTGATGTATTGAGATAGTTGAAGGGCATTTCAAACAGTGCATCTTTACATTATTAATCAAGGAGGTCTCATCCCATGCAGAAGTTAAGGTCTATCCTATTCGCCGTAATCATCATGGTGGGGTCATGTTTTTCAACCGTGTATGCGGCACCGGGTGCATCGCCATCCTCACTCTCAAGACACGATGTAATGATAGTCCCGTTCTACGTATATGCACACATGGTCGAAACGGATCTTTCCATATCCGGAACAACGGCCACGGCCTATGTCAGTCTCGATGGTAACAGTGGCGCCAAAAGTGTCAATGTTACTTACTCGCTACAGGAAAAGTCTGGAAGCAATTGGAACACGGTGATAACCTGGACAGCAAGTTCAAGTACCCGGTTTCTTAATAGCCAGAACAGTTATAGCTCACTAATCGCTGGTGAGCAGTACCGTGTATATGCTACATTTACTGTTACTGGAATAAATGGAGGAATCGAGACGATTACGGATTATAGTGGGACGTATACTTGCTAGTGTTTGGGCTGGACGAGAAAGAGACAAGGCAATTCACTATGCACATTGATTTGAACTGTAGGTGAGATTGTACCCAATAGTAGCAACAATAATAAAAAAGTGAGGAATAGAGACATGAAAAAGAAGAAACTGCTTTCTACCCTTTTTGCAACCGCTTTATTGCTTTTCACAATGTTTTCTGTTAGTGCTACTGCAACTGCTGATGGCCCCATTTTTCAGGTTAGTCAGTCACCGCTACCTGACGATCAAGTAGCATACGTCACCGAAAGCATACCTTTCCTGGAGGACACGACAGGACAGCATTATGAATCTTACAAAATAGGAAATGAAATCCCAGCGTATTTATTTGATGGCATTAACTATGAGCGCCGTACTGATCTTGCATATTATCCCATTTATGGCGATCAAAATATCGTTGCTATATACACTGTATCTGATAATGGCGGTTCCACTTTCGGAGCGGATTTTGCAGACGCGCTTAACAATGTTGTGCAAAATGGAGCTGCCGAATATGCTCTTGTTGGCTATGATGAAAATCTCATCGTTCTTGAGCCGGACAAAGCTACTACAATAATCACTCGTGACAGTGTTCTTGCCGCAGCGGAAGTAAATAGTCAAATAACAGCATCTGCTTCTGTATTGGAAGCTTCAGAAGACGAATACTCGAGCGATGATGTCGAGGAGCCATATAGCGGCACCGAGGTCTACAGTAATACTGTAATCTCCGGATTATCGGAACAACAAATCGTGGAGAATTTCCAAGCTTCAATAAGCGAAATAACCTTCAATGCTGATATTGCCGTTATTAAATCTTCCAGTGCTACAGCAACACAGAACCAGCTTAACGCAGCGACTATTACGGATATTAGTCCTTCTTTGTCTTCAAGAGCTACAAGCGCAACTTACCACTATCGACTAGTAGGAACTTATCAACAGAGCAGTAATGAGTGCTGGGCAGCGGCCACAAAAATTCTAGGTGCTTACTATACTGGCATTAACAAAAGCACAACAGAGATCTGTACCTACGCGAATAATACGCTATCAAGTGGCGGAAATATCTATGATGCTCAGGACTGTTTCAGCGGACTATATGACCTTGATACAACGTTCAGGAACAGATTGACTTGGACGGCAATTCAAAACAGATATAGTAGTGACAAGCCCTTCTATGCATCTTGCAACAATGTACTGGGTACCAATTATTTGGGCCATACGGTTGTTGTTTGTGGATATTATAGCGATGGTTCAGAATCGATCGTTACCAGCGATTCTCTGTACGACAACTATATGCGCGTCAACAAGACAAGCGCCGGTTATTATGAGTTCTACAGCCCCGGTTCTGTAAACACTTACAGGTATCTCCATACTCTGGATTTTGCATAATGAATCAGAGTAACTCTATTGGGTTATCCGTTCGTTAAGCACAAAGTATTCCGATAATGGGTACACAGCACAACAGTTTTATAAGAGTATTTGATAAAGACCAACCACAGAGCGTATACTGTTCTGTGGTTGGTCAATCAATTTGGAGGAGGGTGTGCCGGATGACATCTCGTTTCTGGTTCGTGTTTCTGATTCTGTTGCTGGTATCAACCAGCGGTTGTCAAATGAGTACCAGTGTATCGGAATTTCCCGATCGCATGTCACAAAACGCGGATAGCTCCGCTGAAGAATCGAAGGCTGTTTCATCGGAAGAATCACCAAAAGAATACAGCAGCATTGTGGATCGCGAGCAAGACAGCAGTTCCATGGCCACCGCAGGGCAAAGTAGCAGCTTTGAATCCGATGCTCTGTCAGAATCATCATCAGTCATTGAAGAATCAAGCGTGCAGGAATCAAGTGTGTGGGAATCGGCACCCAACACGAAAATAACTTTGGCTTACGTAGCGATAAGCCTTGGCGATCCTTATTATCCTTCTGTGGAAATTGATATTGCGGATCAAGAAACAATAGATTTGATGATGGCGTATCTCTCCGCTATGGAGGCGCAAACCATTGAAACAGACGCGAACGCTCCGGCTTCGTCGGCAGGGTTTATCCAAATAACAGTCGAGAAAGACAATGCCGCTACCGTTTATCAGCTTTTAACAACTATACAAAACGGGAAAGCGGAAGTATATTCCGGTACGGAGGCGAAGATAGAATATGATCGGCGTTACTATGTTGATGGCGGGTTATGGGATGTGGTTCAGCAATACATTGATCTCGGAGTGTATGAGTTTGAAATAAGAGAGTATGACAAAGCGGTTGGGGGAAGCGTAGAGTTCACCTGCAAGACAAAACCCGCCTCTGTTTGGGTCGTTTCCAACCGTGGAGCGGGAGAGAAAATTATCTTGTCTGAAAATACGGAATACACGTATGATAGCGGAGCAGTCACGATACAGCCAAACTTTTTGGAAACCCTGATGCCCGGCAGTTACGCATGCAGTTTCATGGATAATTCAGGGCGAGAGGATGGGCGTTCCGTGCGTTCCGCATCGCTTATTGTATTTTAAGCGCACGCACCAGGGACTATGATGGTGCGTTAAAAATGGTATCGATGACAAACCACCTCTCTCCCCTGCGGCTTATTTCTCCGCCGGAAGCCTAAGCGTCACCGCTGTGCCCTTGCCCGCCGCGCTATCGATGGAAAGCGAAGCCGCCTCACCGTAAAACGAACGCAGTTGACGGCGGATGTTGACAAGCGCGATGCCGCCGATGCCGTCTGGCGCGTTTTCGGTTTCGGAATCCAGCCGCTCCCCCAGTTGCCGGAGGGTTTCCCCGCTCATGCCCTCGCCGTTATCGGAGATGGAAATGGCGATGCGGTTATCGCAA
>JAISHZ010000073.1 GCA_031262285.1 Lachnospiraceae bacterium
GATTTGGCGGTTGCGACCCTTGCGAAATTATACATTCTGCATAATTTCGACTGCGCGGGATAGTGGCTGTGAATAGTAACACAAATTTACATCTTAACAAAATTCACTTGTAAAATTACCGTAAATTTGACATAATGTTACCATATTAGTGGAATTGCTCCAAGTAAATTATTTCAGAAAATTGAGTTAGATATGAGGCATACGAATATACCAACCTCAACAACGGCGAGCAAAAGAAACGTACTCGGTCGAGTTGTTCAAATTATGACCGCGCGCGGTCACAATTGCAAGAAATAAATGCCAATATACATGAATCTAATATGAAAGGAAGGGAAAAGTCGAGATCAAGTCTACTCGACATACCAATCATGAAAACACATTACATCAGAAATATTCGATTTGTTTTTGATTCGGTGAGAAAATATGATAGAAAGCTGAAACTTATTATCTTGTTTCTGGTACTACTGAGTGTCTCGCAATCATTTGCAGGCGTTTTTTTACCGCAGATTGTGACAGATGGAATTGTAAACCATAAGCCGCCTATCATTTTTTTTATGGAAGTGGCTGGGTTTACCTTGTTTTTGGGGATCCTTCATTTTGGTTTGGAATATTTCAAGCAGCAAAGACGATTTCGCGATAGCATTATTGCACAAGGTAGCTGTAGAGATTTATTCTATTATAGTTTGTCCTGTGCGTATGATTATTTTGAACATCCTGATAACCAACGGCGTTACAATAGAATCAAGCAGAATCTGGATAACAATGAAGAGAATAGTTACAACGTAATGTTGACAGCAACCGCCGATTTCCTAGTCAACTGTATGTTAACTGTGCTGTTTACAGCTCTTTTGGCGAACCTAAACTGGATGATCATTTTATTCGTTGCTGTAGGGTCTATCATTCAATACGTGACAGAGTATTTAGGCGTAAAAAAAGAAAATAAAATGCGCGAGGAACGATCTACAACAGAGCGGAAACTACAGTACGTTTTACATACTTCTGAAAACTATCAAAATGGCAAGGATATAAGACTTTACCGGATGCAGCAATGGATCTTTGCGCTGGCAGACCGTATTTTTAAGCAAAAGAAAAAGCAAACCATACGGCAACAGAAATATTTATTTATGACGAAAATGATCAGTATATTAGCTTTCTGTTTGCAAGATGGAATCGCCTACACCATACTTATTTATAATCTAACAACGGGGAAAATAACAACAGGAGAATTTATTCTATATGGAGGATCCATAGCAGGTTTATCTTCCTATCTATCGCGAATCATCCAAAGTATGAGTATGCTTCGCCGTGCTAATCTCATTGTGGAGGAAGCTTATCAATATATGCACATTGACAATAAGAAAAAAAGGAGAAATGATTCCTTACCTTTAGATAATCCGGTTAAACAGCAATCGAATACAGATGTGCACATTGCGTTTTCAAATGTTGATTTTCAGTACGATGCCAACTCTTCGCGTAAAATATTAAGCGATATTTCACTGACGATTCATCAAGGCGAAAAGCTTGCGATCGTAGGAGAGAACGGCGCCGGTAAGACCACACTCATTAGCTTGTTGTGCGGGTTGTATCAACCGATCAAGGGTCAAGTACATATTAACGGACTCGATGTTCGTTCCTATTCCCACGAGCAGTTAAGGCATATGATCGGGGTCGTTAGTCAGGATTTTGTCATTTTGCCATTTTCGGTGGGAGCCAATGTAACTGCCACAACAAATTTTGATCAGACCCAAGTCTGTGAAGTCTTAAAAGAAGCAGGATTGGATGCGATGGTAGAGAAAAACCCCGACTTACCCAGACAGACCATGACCAAAATAGCGGATCCGGAGGGAATCGTCTTATCGGGCGGTGAAACACAAAAACTATTAATGGCGCGAGCTTTGTTCAAAGATGCACCGATCTTGATTCTGGATGAACCGACCGCCGCGTTAGACCCCATCGCGGAAAGCGCTGTTTATGAGAATTACAAGAATATCACCCAAGGAAAGACATCCGTTTTTATTTCGCATAGACTGGCAAGCACTCGATTTTGCGATACGATCGTAGTCTTAAAAGATGGAAAGATTGTGGAAAAAGGAAATCATGATCGTTTGATGCAACAAAATGGGGAATATGCCAAAATGTTTCGTGCGCAGAGCCATTATTATTAAAGTGAAGATAACCTTTCAAACGCCCTGATTTAGATGCGCGCCATTGGCGCGCAGACGGGAGCTAGTTTGAAAGGAACCTTTCAAACGCCTTGATTTAAATGCGCGCCATTAGCGCGCAGACGGGAGCAAACATGAAAAAATGCAAAGAATGGATCTCGTTGATTCGATCAACCCTACATATTGTACATAAATTAAACCCTGCGAAGGTTCCCGTTATGATCGGGAAAGCGATTTGTCGAATGGTTTTGTTTTTGTTAACCATAGCGATTAGCGTAGAGCTTATTAATTTATTTATGGAAGGAAAGAAAGCAGAGACCTTGTACCGTTTTTTGATGATCTGTCTAGCGGGAAGATTGCTGTTTATGCTAGTGCAAGAATTGTTGGAGAAATTGGATAAGCTGGTTACCGAAAAGTGTCATTACCAATACCAACTACAGAAGAGTCGACTATCCGTTCATTTACCATATCTAAAGTTGCAGGACCCGGAAATCATCAAGATACGATCCAGAATTCATACCAATGAAGCATATGGCATAGAACTGACTCTGCTATTTCAAACTGTGGGGCAATGCATGGATAGCTTTGTGACGCTGGTGACCATCCCTCTGCTTATGATACCCCTTATGCCGGGGACAGGGTTGGGGTCTGGGATCGCGATTCCAATTTATATAGTGACAGCAGTTTTCCTGTCTGTAATGGCAGCCTCCGTACTGAAAAAGACTAATGAGAATTCGATGAAGGCGATCATGGAAAGTGTACCGGAAAGGATCATTACCTCCGATTATTTGCTGTATGAAGGTGGTATCTCCTATAAAGACGGAAAAGATATCCGTCTGTCCGGATTGGGTCAAGTGATTCAAGAATATTGTCAATCTGCCATACAGGAGATGATGTCTTTTGAGAAAGTCAGCGGAACAATGGTGGGACTAGGCTCAGGACTAGTGGGTATGGTCAAGATCGTGATTTTAGGTAGTGCGTATATGGTGATCGCGATCGCAACCGGAGGTAAGCTTGAAACGGGAACTGTACTGATGTTGGCGGCGTTTTTGGCGCAAATCGTTCAAGCACTCATGACGATCATGGCACAGAACGGCAACTTTCAGAATGCAGCAGGTGCAATTCGTTTATACGACACTTATGTGACGATGGGAAAAGACGAAGAAAAAGAAGAGGGTAAATCCCAACCGGATAAGATAACAGGGGATTATCGGATAGAATTTCGAGACGTATCATTTCGATATCCGGGCAAAGAAGCATATGCTTTGCAGCACCTATCCTGTCAGATTGAAAAAGGGATTCATTTAGCGATCGTAGGACCGAATGGTTCAGGTAAAACCACTTTTATTTTATTGTTATGTGGTCTACTAAAACCCACAGAAGGGACGATTCTGTTCAATGGACTTGACGTAAGTCAGCTTAGCCTTACAGAATACCAAAAGCTGTTTAGTGTGGTATTTCAAGATTTTAGTATCTTTGCTTTACCATTAAGCGAAAATATTGCAGCTTCCCAAAACTATCAAGTCGCCGCGATAGAAGAATCCATCCGCCGGGCAGGGCTGTCAGAATTCTATGAAAAGTTGCCGAATAGAGAGTCCACCATCCTCTATAAAGACTATGATGATGGTGTGGTATTATCAGGAGGAGAAGCGCAAAAAGTAGCACTGGCAAGAGCACTCTATAGGGACGCGCCCATTTTCATTTTGGATGAACCTACAGCAGCATTGGATCCCATAGCAGAACTGGAAATATTTCAATATATGCAACATAACATACAAGAGAAGACTGCCGTATTTATATCACATAGGTTATCTGCCTGCAAGCTTTGTGAAACCATTATGGTCATGAACGAGGGAAAGCTAGTACAGGAAGGAAACCATGACACACTCTTGAAGGATAGCAATTCACTCTATGCTGCGATGTGGAACGCACAAGCGCAGTATTACCAGTAAGAAAGCACTATTCACGCGTTCACATATCTACGTTTAGCGTTTATCAGTGCACAGAACCGAACAGAGTAGGGGACTGCTTTGGGTGTTAATCTAACACCCAAAGCAGTCCCCTACTCTGCTCGGTTCGTCCTGTATACACAGCTCTTAACGTAGAGTAACGAAAACCGTTACCGCATACTTGTCACAGAATCTGATAGCTGTAACAAAATCTGATCCGACAACTCTTCGACCAATTGCGGCACATTACCGCCGTTCCATACCTTCGAGAAAAGCAATTCTAAACGGAGCCAATAATTACTGGCTTCCATCATTTTCGGTAAAGGAATCCCCGATTCATACTCTGCCAAGAAAATAGATAGATCGGACGAGGCAGTAGCGGTCATAAGTGCAGCCGACATCATCCCGGTTTTTTCATACATATTTTGAGCGTACTCTGTCGCCAAAAACGCGGCAAATTGATTGGCTTCCTCTTTGTGTGTGGAGTAGCCGTTGACGACGATCCCCTGTGTGACGGACATGGAACGAGACTGCAACAAATCGCTGACATTGGGAATCCGTGAAAAACCATACTCATATGGAAATTCCCCATTTGCAGAGGCGTTTGCCAGTCGTTGAACCGCGTCCGTGGTTACAATCGTAAAAACCGATTTACCGGCAAGAAAATCGTTCAAAATAGAATCATAACTGACCGTATCAGATGCAATGGAGAAAAACTGATTTAAGCTTTGATACACTTCTAACGACGCGATGGCTTCAGGATTGTTGATATTGACCACAGTGCGATCATCTCCATCTTCGCCGCCAAGCTGCATATAGCTTCCGACAAACCAGTAATTATAAAAAATATCCGAAACATCCCATAAGAAAACCCCATCCACCAGTTGCGGCACGTCAAAAGTATTCGCGATATTTAAAATATCATTTACGGTAGTCGGAAGCGCTTGAGCCAATATTTCATCAGCTCTGCTTTGAACAGCTTCCTCATCCAAACTCATGGCTTCCTCAGAACCTTCTTCGCCGCTGGAAGAAAGCGCCGCTTCTGTGTGCGCCTGTTGAAGCGCCCATTCGCGCAAATAGGTCTTGTTGTAAAGAAGAATACTGGTTTCATAAGAAAAAGGATATGCAAGTAGCTTATCTTGGTAAGTGACAGCAGATAGTGCCGTTTGTGGAAAATAAGCACCTGTCACAATTTTGGTCGAATCGTGGATCGGAGCGGCAAGCCCTGCCAAATACGCTTTCTCCAGAGAATCATGATTGAGCAAATAAAGATCAGGTACTTCATTGGTCTGCATGGTTGCTTCATGGATCGCTTCCACGAAATCCCCCTCCGCGATTAACTGAGGGATGACACGCACATTGTGGTGTTCACCATAAGCAGCCGAAGCTCCTTCGATATATGCAGTTAAGGATTCATCCGAGTACGCAAAATAGAGGGTCTGCTTTTCATCGATGGTACCAAAAATACCGGACGGCATAGATCCTGTACTCGTTTCGTTTTCCGCACCATCCATCGTCGCAAAGGTCGGTACCCGATGTCCCACATAAAGTAACCCTGCAGCAAAAAACAACAGCGCCGCAATCATCCACAATTTAGACTTCCCGGTCATTTGTTTATGAACCCTCCCTTAGGCATTCAGAAGAAGACACTCTTTTAAAATTGCACACATTTGATCGATATGCACTTTTTCAATGACCAGCGGAGGAATGAAACGCAATACGTGCGTACCTGCGTTGATCAAGATAAGCCCTCTTTCTCGTGCGAGGTTGATGATGTCAGCGACAGGGCGATCAAATTCCAATCCTTGCAACAAACCTGCGCCTCTTCTTTGTAGGACAAAGGGAAATTCCGTTACAAACGAGTCTAATTGTTCTTCCAGATAAGGGGTGATTTCTTGTACATGCTCCACAATATGGTTTTCTGCAAACAAGTCCAATACTTTTGTGACCGCGCAGCACGCCAATGGATTCCCACCATAGGTCGTTCCATGATCTCCTGCGGATAGTGACGCGTCCGCCACGCGTTGGCTCATCAAGAAAGCACCGACAGGAACCCCACACCCAAGCGCTTTCGCACAAGTCATAATATCCGGCTTTACACCAAATTTCTGCCATGCAAAAGGATAACCGGTTCTGCCCATCCCGCACTGGATTTCATCCAGTATCAACAATATATCATTTTTGTGGCAGAGTTCACGAACTGCAATTAGGAATTCTTCCGTCGCAGGATAAATCCCTCCTTCTCCCTGTACCGTCTCCATAATGATCGCGCAAGTCTTGTCGCTTAGGCAGGAGAGTACACTGTCAATGTCATTGAGTTGTGCAAAATGAATCTGTCCGATCATCGGTTCGAATGCTTCGCGATATTTCGCATTACCAGTTACGGATAGCGCACCAAATGTCCGACCATGAAAGGAATGGGAAAGTGCGATGATTTCATGATCCGTACGACCATCTTTGAGAAAAGCGTATTTTCGTGCAGCTTTTAAGGCGCCTTCAACAGCTTCCGCGCCGGAATTGGTAAAAAACACTCTGTCCAATCCGGACAATTTCGTCAGCTTTGTGGCGGCTTCCATCGCCGGAACATTATAATAATAGTTCGAGGTATGAAGAAGCTTATCAATCTGCGTTTTCAAGGCGTTATCGTAATCTTGATAATGATATCCTAAAGCAAAAACGCCAATGCCGGATACAAAATCCAGATACTTTTTCCCTTCTATATCATATAAATAGACACCGTCCCCCCGATCCAAAACGAGCGGATAACGATTATATGTGTGCAGCAACACTTGTTCTGCTTGTGTAATTATTGTTTCCATGATATTTCCTCCAGTTTGTGCGCCAACGGCGCGCGTACCAATCAAGGTGTTTGAAAGTTCACTTACTTTCAAACTTGCTCCCGTCTACGAGCGGCGCATATTCCTTGCGATACGCTCAAAGTTCTTCGTCACGATAAATCGCTGTTCCAATGCCTTCATCCGTGAAAATCTCAAGCAGCAGGCAGTGGGGGATCCTTCCGTCTAAAATGTGGACACGATTGACACCTTTTACAATCGCGTCAATGCAGTTGTGTATCTTGGGTAACATTCCGCCGCCGACAAATCCGTCCGCAGTCATTTTGGTGGCTTCGGAAGCAGAAAGCCGTGAAATGAAAGTGTCTTTGTCGTCGATGTCTCGATAAAGACCTGCCACATCGGTAAGGAAAGCTAATTTTTCAGCGTTCATCGCTTTGGCTATCGCGCAAGCAGCATTGTCTGCATTGATATTGTAGGTTTGATATTGCGCATCCAGTCCTATGGGAGATACAATCGGTAAATAGTCATTCTTGATCAAATCGAGCAAAATCTGCGGATTGACATTTGTGATCTCTCCGACATAGCCAATATCTTGTCCATTGGGACAATTCTTTTCGACTTGCAGGAGAGCGCCATCTTTTCCGCTGATTCCGACTGCTTTTACCCCTAATTCCTCCACCATGGTTACCAGTGATTTGTTCACTTTGCCCAGAACCATCTCTGCGATGTCCATGGTTTCTGCATCTGTTTTGCGCAGACCATTCACAAAAGTAGATTCTTTGCCAACCTGCTTGAGCCAATAATTGATTTCTTTCCCACCGCCGTGTACGATGATCGGTTTAAAGCCCACCAACTTGAGCAACGTCACATCTTGAATGACACTTCTTTGCAGACTGGCGTTGCTCATCGCACTTCCGCCGTATTTTACCACGATAATCTTGCGATTGTATTTTTGAATATACGGCAATGCCTCGATTAGTACTTCTGCCTTCGCTTTTACTTGCTCTAAATCCTTACTCATGACATGATCTCCATTCTACAAACGTGTTTTTTCGTTTTGCTATCGCGTCGCAGTTATCAATCCTTAGGAACGGTAATCGGCATTGATTTTGACGTAGTCATAACTTAAATCACATCCCCACGCCGTCGCGCTTGCTTTTCCCATCTTCATATCTGCCAATACAGTCACTTTGGGTGCGCTCAGAAGTTTGCTAGCTTCTTCTTCCTCATATGCGCAACCGGAGCCGTCTTCGTAAATCAATATTCGCTGACCGTTTGCTTCAAAATACAACGCCATATGATCCGGATTGAAATCTGCCCCGGAATATCCAAGCGCACACAAAAAGCGTCCCCAGTTCGCGTCATGTCCAAAGATTGCCGCCTTTGTCAAAGAAGAACGAATCACAGATTTCGCCAACATACGCGCATCTTCTTTGGTACGCGCTCCGATGATATGTGCTTCAAAAAGCGCCGTTGCACCTTCCCCATCCCCTGCCAACAGCATCGCCAGATTTTGGTTCAAAAGATGAAGCGCTTCGGAAAAGAGAGTATAATCTTCTCCTGTGGCTACGATTTCCTGGTTCCCTGCCAAGCCATTCGCCAATACGAGTAATGTATCATTCGTCGAGGTATCGCCATCTACAGAGATCATGTTGTAAGTGTCTTTGACATCAGCGCTTACCGCTTGTTGCAGTAGTTCACGACTGATCGCAGCGTCTGTCGCTACAAAGGAAAGCATGGTACCCATATTGGGATGAATCATACCGGAACCTTTGCACATCCCTGCGATGTGAACCGTCTTCCCTCCGATTTGGGTTTCGACACAAAGTTGTTTTGGATGTGTGTCCGTAGTCATGATCGCACGAGAAGCCGCACGAGCGGACTCGCGATCCGTTCTTTTCCCTGCCACCAGACTGCGGATCCCTTCCTTCATCCGATCCATCGGAAGCTTCGGACCGATGACTCCGGTAGAAGCTACCAGAACCGCTTCTTTGGGGATTCCCAATTGCTGTGCGCAAAAGAATGCTGTCTCTTCGGTATCCGCCAGTCCTTCCGGTCCGGTACCGGCGTTGGCGATCCCTGTATTCACCACGATCGCTTGGACATACGAGGAGGTTTCGACTACGTTCCGATCCCAAAGCACCGGAGCCGCCTTCACCACATTGGATGTGAACGTTCCGGCGACCTTGCATGGAACCACACTATATATGAGAGCCATATCTTCTCGGTTCTGATATTTGATTGCGGCCTTTGCCGCAGCGGTTTCAAAGCCTTGAACCAGTGCCAAAGTGCCATCTTCGATGATTTTCATGAACAACCTCCTAGTCTATCCGACTAAACCGTTTCACTGGTATTTCGTTCATCCAGTGTAAAATCATAATAATTGATATCACTACGTTTTGTCCACAAAAGTTTCGTCCAAAAACCATTCCCTAAATCATTTTTGGTAAACGCGATCAGTTTCACTTTCGTGATTCCAACTTTACGAAGTGCTTCCACACAGTAAGTAACCATTGCTTTCCCTACCCCGCAGCAACGATACTGTTCTTGCACACAGACATGATACAAACAACCCTGCCTTCCATCATGTCCGCACAAAATAGCGCCAATCAATTGATCTTGCGCAACGGCCGCCACACTCAAAGAAGGATTGCGATCCAAGAAACGCTCGATTCCTTCTTTGGAATCGTCTACGTAACGAATCGAAAAACCCTTGATACTTTTCCACAGAGCATATAGTTCTTGATAATCAGTTGCTGCAAGAGGACGAAGATCAAATGCTTTCTTTTTCATAGATGCTCCCGTTTGCGCGCCAAAGGCGCGCGTACCAATCAAGGAGTTTGAAAGTTCCCTTACTTTCAAACTTGCTCCCGTTTGCGCGCCAAAGGCGCGCGTATCAATCAAGGAGTTTGAAAGTTCCCTTACTTTCAAACTTGCTTTCTTGGGCTCTTGTTGTTGCTCATTCTGACTGTGAACTTCGTATCATTCTGCCACGCTCATAGAAATCTGTCAAGGCTATTTTGCATTTTTATTCACTCAAATTTCATAAAAAATGAATAATGAGCGTGAATATTCATAATATTCATTCAAAAATTAATTT
>JAISHZ010000241.1 GCA_031262285.1 Lachnospiraceae bacterium
GTTGTGTTCCGTTTGCAGACCGGTAGATGTTGTGCCGATACGCAGACGGGTTTACGTGGAATTCCGGTATCTTTTATGAAGGAGCTTTTAGATGTGCCGGGGGAGCGTTATGAGTATGAGATGAATGTCTTATTATATGCCGCTGATAAGGACGTTCTGTTCATCGCTGTTCCGATTCAGACTGTTTATATCGACCAAAACAGAGCTTCTCATTTTCGCGCCGTGAGAGATTCGGCGCTCGTGTATTCCGGTATTCTGAAGTTTGGCGCGGCTTCCATTATTTGCGCAATCGTCGATATCGGTTTGTTCAGTCTTCTCGTATTGACGGCTTTTCGCGGTAGTGTCAATGTGGCGTTGTATTCCAGCGTTGTTGCCAGGCTGTGCTCGGGCGTGCTGAATTACTGTCTGAACAAATTTGCTGTGTTTGGTCAGCGTGGAAATACGAAACAGTCAGCAGTGAAGTATTTTATTTTGCATTTTGTTATTATGGTGCTCTCTGCCGGAGCAACTCAAGTTTGCAGCGTATTTCCGATCAATCTAACAGTGCTAAAGGTTCTGGTGGACGCGGCGCTGTTTATTATGAGTTACACGTTACAAAGAAAATATGTGTTTGTAACGTCCAATGAGAAATGGGACAAAGGGAAGGTTGGTGGTTAAGTGAAAGCGTTTTTCAGAAAGTCATATCGTTGGGCTATGATCTATACAATCTTTTTGACCGCTACTGTTACATTCGTGTTACTGGATACTTTTGTGATACCCAGGTCGCTATCAAAAGTGGAACAAGCGCAAATTCCATCCGTGATACAGAGTGTTGATACAGAAGATAGCGTCGAAAACACTGTGAAAGAACTACAGCAGGAAGAAAGCGAAGCAAAAATAAGTGCTAATTCTTACAAAGATGAAAACATCTGTATCAGTATTGAGACTATCCGCGTTGATGATACGACGGTTTACATCGCGGATATACAGATATCTGATCCCGCCTATCTCAAAACAGCGCTCGCTCAAAACACTTATGGTCGAAATATTGAACAGACAACATCCGCTATATCATTAGCGCACAATGCTATCTTTGCTGTCAACGGCGATTATTATGGTTTCCGCAACGAAGGATTTGTCCTGCGTAACGGTGTGCTATACAGAGATAACGGTGATGGGCAGGCTCTTCTCATCGATCAAAATGGCGATCTTTCCATCGTCAGTGAAAGCGATACGGATTTATCCGCACTTGTGGAGGACAGCGTTCTTCATGCGTTGTCTTTTGGTCCCGCGCTCGTGTTAGACGGTGAGATGGTCGTCACGCAGGGCGATGAGGTGCAACGTGCGAAACAGTCCAACCCGCGAACTGCTATTGGTCAGATCGGTGAGCTTCATTATCTGTTCGTCGTCTCGGATGGGCGTACCAACGAATCAGTCGGGCTGTCGCTCACGGCACTTGCGCAAGTGTTCACCGATAGGGACGCTACCATCGCCTACAATCTCGACGGTGGCGGCAGCGCGACGATGGTATTTCTGGGTGATGTCATAAACAACCCCACCAGCGGCAGACGCATAAAAGAACGGGAGGTATCAGACATTGTTTATATTGGATACGAATAAAGGGAAACGCCTGTGGCCTTATCTAGTGATTTCCGCTCTCTGCGTAATCGTTACGAATGTCTACGCGCGATTTGGACACGGCATTCGTTCAGCTGCGATGGATTTTATGTTCCTTTATCCACTGATCGGGGGAATTATCATAAAAATAGTAACCATGTTCGCCGTCAGAAACAATTCATATGGAAGTAACCGTGTCGGTGTCAATCTATACAATTCAGGATTGGCGACACTTACTTGTGGTGCGCTTTTGCAAGGAATCGTGGACATCGCCGGAACAGACTCGGTTTATATTAGCTGGTTCTTTGTCACCGGCTGGATCATGGTTTCTTGTGGAACAGTGGGTATTTGTTGGCGAATCAGTAAGAAAACTACGTAATCATATGGTGAAAATATTTTATGATATTAGATTTTGTAAAATTGTATTTTACTATTGATATTTTCGTCAAGCCGTGATACACTCTTTTCATCTTGAACAGGAGGGATAAAATGGATCCATTGAAACTTGAAAACCAACTCTGCTTTCCGCTTTACGCGGCGGCGCGGGAGGTGGTAAAAAAATATACACCGTTCCTATCCGAAATTGACCTAACTTATACGCAATACATCGTCATGATGGTTCTGTGGGAGGCAAAGCAGATAGGAATCAAAGAATTGGGAGAAAAGCTGCGCCTGGATTCCGGCACGTTGACCCCGTTGCTCAAAAAGATGCAACAGAGGGGCTTGATTACCAAAGAGCGCTCCGCCATCGACGAGCGCAATGTCACCGTTTTGATAACCGCAGACGGCGAGGCTCTCAGAGCAAAGGCAATAACAATACCTGAACAGATCGCGCACTGTATTTCACTCACCCCGGAAGAGTGCGCGGTTCTCTATAAACTGCTCTATCAAATTTTAGACAAATAGGAGGATATGCTCTATGACGCTGTATGATTTCAAGTGTAAAACCCGCTTAGGGGAGTTGGAATCTCTGGAACAATTCAAAGGCAAGATTCTGCTTATTGTGAACACTGCCACCAAATGCGGTCTCACCCCGCAGTACAAGGGACTGGAGGAACTTTACGACAAATACGCAGCGCAGGGGTTTGAGATTCTCGACTTTCCCTGCAACCAGTTCAAAGAACAAGCTCCGGAAAGCGACTCGGAAATCCATGAGTTTTGTACACTCAACTTCGGAACGAAGTTTCCGCGCTTTGCGAAAATTGATGTAAACGGCGCTGGGGCAGACCCGCTCTTCGTATGGCTCAAGCAGCAAAAGCCCCATGATAAAGGCAACTTGAAAACCAAGGCGTTTGAAACGATGGTGAAACCTTTGACGAAGGGCAACGCGCCGGAGGATATCAAGTGGAACTTTGGGAAATTTTTGATTGACCGAAACGGCAATGTGATTGAGCGTTACTCTCCCGCACTCGAACCGAGCGCACTTGTTAAGGATATCGAAAAGCTGCTATTGAAATAACCATCTACCCGTTAAAACTGTAATCAAAAAGCTCGGCGGTGAGGGAACACCCCTTTCCGTCGAGCTTTTTGATTATGATTGCGTGTAAATTGTTGCTGCTTCAGATCTGACTCAAAAAGAATTTGAAAAAAGAGTTGAAAAAGGACAGGTTCTATATTACACTGTGTAGGAATTATAGTGAGAAAACTAAAGGAGGTCTTTATCGTGGTATCAGCAGGCGATTTTAGAAACGGCGTTACGATTGAGGTGGACAACAATATATATCAAATCATCGAATTTCAACATGTCAAACCGGGTAAGGGAGCAGCTTTCGTCAGAACGAAACTAAAAAACGTCATCAATGGCGGCGTAGTGGAAAAGACTTTTCGTCCGAATGAGAAATTTCCACAAGCGCGAATCGAAAAGAAAGATATGCAATATCTATATGAGGATGGTGGATTATTCAATTTTATGGATAATAGCACTTACGAACAGATTGTACTCAATCAAGAAACAGTCGGAGACGCTTTGAAGTTTGTCAAAGAAAACGAGATGTGCAAGATATGTTCCACGAATGGAACGATTTACTCTGTAGAGCCGCCGCTTTTTGTTGAACTAAAGATTACCGATACTGAGCCCGGCTTCAAAGGAGATACCGCACAAGGTGCGTCAAAACCGGCAATCGTCGAAACCGGTGCGACAGTATACGTCCCGCTATTTGTAAATGAAGGCGAAGTAATCAGGATCGATACCAGAACAGGTGAATATTTATCCAGAGCATAAGATGGTTTTGATGAAGGGTTTGTGAGACAAGGAATACAACACAAAGTCTTTCAAACCCTCATCTACATATCATCTGAAACCATTCTGATTCCCTTCTAACACGTTCAAAAAACTTTCGCATATTTACTGTATCTTCTAAGAAGTTCCTCTCCAATCTCATGTCCAATCCGAACCACCATCACCCTCCCCTTTTGTACTACGAATTCTTATTTTCATGTATTAAGCTCCCATAACGATTCACGACCGATGTCAATTACTTATGACTTCTGAATACAATTGCCTACTACGGAATGCGGCACAGAATCAGCTCTCTTTTGCGTCTAGTCGAGGACATAAAGTCATTAAGTTCGTGATATCGATCTAAAACACGCTCTAACTCTTCTCGATCATTAGATTCTTTACACACTCTTACACCATCACCACCACGAATCTCACTATTTTTTCACCTCAATCGACTCTCTCTTCTCTGCAAACCCCCACCTTACACGATCTATCAAGTATAATACTCTCTTTACAATCATCTGCTCTCCAAGAATCATTTCTCATAACACATCACACATTGTCGTATAAATGCGACATCTAACAAGAAAGGACCAATCTTATGACTATCGAAAATTTTGTAGAACAGCTCAAAGCAGAACTCGAAACCAAATTATCTCCCGATCATACAATCAGTGTACAAAAAGTACACAAAAATAATGGATTACTTTTAACTGGTTTGATGATCCAAAAAGCATCCGAAAAAATGATTCCTACGATTTATGTAGATTCCTTTTTTGATGATTACCAAAAAGGTCTCAGTATGCAGAAAATAGTGGATCAAATATTGAAGATTACCGCAGAAAGCCATTCGCAGAGTCTGGATATGAACTTCTTCACCGATTTTGAAAAAGTAAAACCACGGATTGCTTACAAATTGATTCATGCCGGTAAAAACCAAGAACTATTAGATACAATACCACACATCATATATCTGGATATGGCTATCTGCTTTTACTATTCCTTTGATAATTTAGGAATGGGAAATGGTTCCATATTGATTAATAACAACCACATGGATGAAATATGGCATACCAACACAGAAGAGCTGTACCAGCTGGCAAAAGAGAATACATCGAAAATCTTACCGGTAACCTTTCAAACGATGCAAGCCACTTTGGTGGAAATGATTGGTGATTCACTGGATTTCAAACATTTTCCGAAAAATTCTCTTTTTATTTTGAGTAACAGACAAAAATACTTAGGAGCAGCCGCAATTCTATATCCTGGTGTGCTAGATCAAATACGTACAACGTTTCAAGCCGACTTCTATGTCATCCCCAGCTCCGTACACGAGACCTTGCTCATTCCGATGGACGGACTGGATGCCAAAAATATTCATTCAATTATCGTAGAAGCAAATCGAACCGTGGTAGAACAAGATGAAATTCTCTCTGATTCGTTATATGAATACCGAGAAGAGACCAAATTGCTGCAGATCTGTAGGCTTCGTGCTTGATTGTAGGTAAAGAGATAACATCACTGCTTAAGATAGCAACATCCGACGAGTCGGATATTAACTGAAAGAACAGAAGAAATTAAGAGTTCCCGATCTGCCGGATGGTAAGTTTGTCTGGCAGGGCAATCAAGGCTCCGAACCACAAACAGCTCACGCCCCTGACAACCCTGCCAGCTACATTTTCCGGATTATCAACGGGGGTGTATGCGATGTAACTGTAAATATCGGCTTTGTGAAGGTGTAACTTAAGTAAAATTTGTATTGACAAAGGGGTTCACTTTCGTATTTTGCCGATTCGTTGCTTTTTAATCATCTACCATAATAGCGTCATTTATGCTCTTTACAAAACGACTCTCAATTGAGAAGACAGCTCTGTTACGCTATACAGAGAATAAGGCGTAACCCTTAGGTTTGCGTCTGTTTTTCTTCCGAACTTGAGATATTATAATACACACTTATGTTTGGTGCAATGGTTTATCAACATTTCAAGACAACTTTATGACTTCATCATATTTCTTTATAAGCTGTTCATCAACCTTATGCTGTACATGAATGAGCGTTATGTTTGCATCCTCCAACAGCATTTTTTCGATATCATGACTGCTTTGGGCGTCCATGGCGGAGGTGAATTCATCAAGTAAGATGAACTTTTTCCCTCGTAGTAGCACGCGTGCCAAGGCAAGCTTTTGCTTTTCACCGCCGGATAGGTTGTTCTTCGTGTCACTATATTCCTCATTTAGCGCCTTGTCTGTTGCAAATTTCTCCATCTTCAAACGACGCAACATCGCTTTAAGCTGATCCGCAGGAATATCCCTGTACATATCAAGATTATGAAGTAAGGTGTCATTAAAAATATACGGCTCTTGTAAGACAATACCCATGCCGTTGTACGCGTCTTCTCGGGCAGGTGTGCCGTTTATCAGCACTTCACCGCTATATCCGTCTTGAAGACCGCCGATAATCTTTAAAAGGGTTGATTTTCCGCTCCCGTTTTCGCCCATGAGGAGATATTTTTTCCCTTGTTCAAAGGACAGATTGACATTTTCGAGGAGCGGCCGATCATAGGCAAAGCTGACGTTTTGAAGCTCAACTGTCTTGACCTCACAAGTCTCATATACGGGATTGGCTAGTGGCATGAGCATTCCTGCCAGCTTTTTTCGCAGATCCTTGACGGAGTTCATCTCGCTTATATCATAGCCAATACTCATCGTCG
>JAISHZ010000330.1 GCA_031262285.1 Lachnospiraceae bacterium
TAAATCTACTGATGCCAATGGATCGTTCTATTTCATTCTTATCTTGAATGCCGAGTTGCTTTTCTGCTTGGTTTTCTATCGGCAACCCATGGCAATCCCATCCCCACACACGTGGAACACTGTGTCCTTGCATGGTCTGGTATCTGGCGATCATATCCTTGATAAAGGAAACCAGTACGGTACCATGATGGGGTTTGCCCGTGGGGAAAGGAGGTCCGTCATAAAAAATCACTTCGCTTCCTTTATCGAGTGACTTTTCAAATATATTTTCGTCACGCCAAAAGCATAAGATTTCTTGTTGCAACTTGGCTAATTCGGGTTTCTGACCGTATTCATCGTATTTCACAATGAACTCTCCTCTCTTTTTTTAACCGTTTGATATCATTTCTTTCTTTTGTGTTTGGCATAAGTATACAAAGCCAACATAAATTGTAGTTCTAATTGGCTGATTTGTCAATGAAAATGCTTGTCATTGTGCGAAAATTCAATCCAAAATCCTTGCAGCTAACGCGTATTTATTTCGAAGGCGCGTTGCGGTGTCTTGCGGTAAACTATCCAATCGATCCGGTTGTGAATTGTGAACAAGATCCGCTTTTTTAACCGCTAACGCCAAAGGATTCGTTCGTACTCGGCGCAGATACTCTTCATAAGGTTCATCGTTTGCGTGCGTAAGGAGATTTAGCGCGACTAACACCTCATCAGGGATACCTTGCGCTGCCAAATCGTCAAGCGTGACCGCAGTATCCTCTATCACATCGTGTAACAAAGCAGTTACGATTCCGGTTTCCGTTGTCAACTGCTCTGCGACGGCGATAGGATGGAATATGTAAGGCACGCCATCCTTGTCAAATTGTCCGTGATGAGCGTTATACGCAATACGCATAGCGACGCGCGTGAAATGGGTGTATAACATAGGTGAAACCTCCTGATTTTCTACTGCGGTACGCGATAGGTAAACTCGCGAAAACTTCCTTGTCCTCCGATTTCTTGTGTTGCATAGGTGAACAATCCGAAGCGGCAACCGGTAAAGTGATCCAGACGGAAAAATAACGCGTGTTTTATGCCGATCTGTTTCCACTCACCTGCTTTTTCATAATAAAAAGTTGCCTCATCTTTTTGATCATTTGATTGATTTTGAAAAGTCACTTCCAGTTTTAAGTGTACTTCCGGATGGTCAAGCGGTATCCTTTCCCATTCCTGCTCTGTTACTTGATCATTCATTAGGACCTTGCTTCTCATCACGAGATAGGTTGCGTCCTCTTTTTTCGTCACAGCGACCAACCCATATGAACCTTGTAGTGCACATAGACCCGCATAGTCCCCAACTCGTAGTAAGGAACCATCAACCCACACTTCTCCCGCGCAGCTTGGTTCCATCATTCGTTGCGTTAATGTATTACGAGCTTGCGTTACATTTTGACATAGCTTTCCGGTTAGAATTGAAAAAATACCGGCTGTTTCGTCATGATGAATAAGGGAAAGATCCGGTTCGTGATTAAACTGCCAGAAGCTACGGAAACCAAAACACCCGTGTTTTTTTCGATCTAGGGGTAGTGCTTGATCAAGGCGTTTAAAATCATCACTCGATGCTAACGGCATGATAGGCGCATCTTCGTTTTCCTCTCTTTGGATGGTCGGTAGCTTGCCGTTCACGTCATAAAGTAATCGGTCACCCTCCCAACGGATGGGAATCAATACCGGTAGTCTGCCGACTGCTCCGCGATCTTGAAATAGGATAGAATACCAATCTCCATCCGGGGTATCCACGATTCCTCCCTGTGCAATTCCTTGGTTCATATGACCAAAATCTTCATCAAAGACATCTCCGCCAAGAAATTCTCCTTCTAAAGAATCCGAAACAAAACACGCTTGTACCCTCCTCCATCGATCGGGTAGTGAATGAATTAATAACAGATAGTATTTATTCCGTATTCGATACAAATGCGATCCTTCATATCCCAGACTGGGATTGTTTTCATCGCAAAGTAGCATGCGATGTAAGCCTCCCGGAAGCGGCGCGTGAAGTTCCCGATCCAATTCAGTTAGGTATATCGAGCGATTCCCATACACGATAAAGACCCTTCCTTCGTCAAATAACAGACTCGCGTCATGGAAGAATCCTTCGATTGTACTCTTTTCCCATGGTCCCTCGATATCCGACGCTGTATAGAGATAGGTTTTTCCGGTGTCATTCGCTACGAAACATACATAATAACGCTCGTTATGGTATCGTAAGCTCGCAGCCCACATCCCTTGTCCATATGCGTGTTCTTCTCCCTCCAATGTCTGCTTGGGGGTGTGATCAAGCGTATCAAAAACAAAAGAAGCGTGTTCCCATGTCTGTAGATCCTTCGAGCGCAAGATCTCTCCACCCGGCATAAAGTACATGGATGTAGATATCATGTAGAAATACTCTCCTACTCGGATGACATCCAGATCGGGGTAATCCATTCTGATGATGGGGTTACTTTCTCTTACTGATTTGGTCATAATACCTCCTTAATTATTTTGGCATTCTGTTGCCTTTTGGTATCCATGTAGATCGGATGTTTTGAGCAATGATTACGACTTATATACAATAGCAGAAATTGCAACCGATCACAATCATGAAAGATGATCTAGCTCCATTTCGAAACACACTGTGTATAAATGCGCCTTTTACATAATGTCAACCCAGATAGTGTTACATTCTTCATTATCTCCAACTAGTTTATGTAATTTGCTCGTCTGTTCGTGGTAAAGAACAAGCTGTATCAATATAAATACCCTTAGTCGAACGAACCTGATATGTAATAAATTTGATTTCTCTCTTTTTTCTATTGTAATAAGTTTACTTTTTACATATTTCTACTTGCAAAAAGTATGATCAAAGAGTATGCTACTGCAATGCGGAGGTACACATAATGCTGAAAAGAAAAGCCTTAGATCGCTTAAATAACTGGAAACGTTCTAACAAAAAGCTAGCGCTTTTAATTAAAGGAGCAAGGCAAGTGGGCAAAACCACCGCCGTGCGTGAATTTGCGCGAACAAATTACAAACAATTCATCGAGATAAACTTTGAAA
>JAISHZ010000080.1 GCA_031262285.1 Lachnospiraceae bacterium
GTTATGAAACGAGAACCGAAGCTGCCACCAGATATGAAAAAGCGATCGATCCCAATCGTTGTGACAGCGCGCTTTCCTTGGCAATGCAATTGTTTACTACACTTTATCCCGACCACACAGTCAAGGGATTTCGAGATGTCTATGCACAACCCCAGCCGCCTGTACAGATCGTTCTTTCGCAAAAGTGGTTGGAAAGACGCTTGGGAAAGGCCATCCCGGCGGAGACGATTGCTGACAAACTGGGACGATTGGGCTTTACCGTACTCTTTGATGGCGATCAGATGCAGGTAACCGTACCTTCTTGGCGTGCTACGGGTGATGTTTCCATCAAAGCAGACATCATGGAAGAAGTCGCCAGGATGATCGGTTATGAGAATTTTGAACCGGCTCCGATTACGACTACTTTTTCGGGCGCGATCAATCAATTAGACATTGCGTTAGAACGGAAGATGAAAGAATACTTAGCGATTCGATGCGGGTTACAGGAGATTTTCACCTATCCTTGGATGCAAGATCAGTTTCGGGACGCGATACTGGGATCTTCCAAGGGACAGCTTTTCCTTGCTGCGCCGCCGTCTCCGGATGAGAGTAGTCTTCGTTCTTCTTTGTTACCAAACCTGTGCAAAGCGGTAACGGTCAATCAACATACGTATGAAGAATTTGGGATTTTTGAAAGTGCGCAGATACTGAAGGACACACAGTATGAAGCCGTATATGATGATAGAGAGCTTCTTCCGCTCCAAAGAAGGATGATCGCAGGAGCCCTCGTCGGCAAAACACAAGAGATCGAATCTTTATTTCGCTCAGCAAAGGGGATCCTCTTTGCGATGCCTCGATATACCCATATGGAAGCTTTTCATTTTGAAAAGAAGGAAAAACCATATTGGGCGGACGACGTAGTATGGCTCAATATTTTCGTTGGAGAACAAATCGTAGGGAATCTTGGCTTACTTTCCGGTAAAGCGAGCATGGAGTGCGGGATCAAAAACCGCGTAATAGTGCTCTTTGAGTTGGATGTGGACGCTATGAAACCATTCTTATCAAGAACCAATCAGTTTGAACATTTGCCGGAATACCCCATGACACAATATGATGCTTCTCTATTGGTAGATCTTAGCGTACAATGGGAGCAGATCGAAGCAATTGTAACGGAAAAGAAAGGGGAATGGATCAGAGAGGTTTCCTTTGTAGACGAATATCGAGGAAAACAGATTCCGGAAGATCAGAAATCCGTCACGATTCGTTTATTGGTAGGTTCTACAGAAAAGACGCTCACATCAGCAGAAATCGAAAAAGCAGCAAGTACTGTCCTCAAACGTTTAGAGAAGCGTTTGAACGCAAAATTACGAGATAAATAAGATTGGTGTGATTGGTGTCTTAAGGTCATGTTTCACTACTTGCAGATCAAAACATGACATGATACCAAGGTCAAAAAGTCATGCATTGACTACTCGCAGTCAAATGCATGACTTTGGAACCCGCAAAATTATGAGAAAGTAGCCCGATAGGGCGGATTGCGAATGTCTTGAATGCGTAACATTCGCAAGGAGTAGCGGGAGTAAAAGCCTCCCGGATAGGAGATGGTATGAAAATATTATTGATTGGCGGAACCGGGACGATTAGTATGTCTATCACCAAACGCTTGGTTGCGGAAGGGCATGAACTCTATCTTCTCAACAGAGGCAACCGCGATGAGGAATTACCGCAAGATGTCAAGCGTATCGTGGCAAATATCGCGGATGAGCAAGCGACAGCCAAAATACTGAAAGGCATGACATTTGATGTGGTAGCGGAATTTATCGCTTTTGTTCCGCAGCAGTTGGAACGCGATTATCGCCTGTTTCGCAATAAGACGAAACAATTTGTCTTTATCAGTTCGGCTTCGGCATATCAAAAACCACCGGCTGATTACCGGGTTTCGGAAGGATCTCCCTTGGCGAATCCCTTCTGGCAGTATTCCAGAGACAAGATAGCATGCGAAGAGTATTTGTTGAAACTGTATCGCAACGAAGGATTTCCGGTGACGATCGTCAGACCCAGTCATACCTATGATGAGAGAAGCGTACCGATGGGTGTTCATGGCGATAAAGGTAGCTATGCGGTCATCAAACGAATGAAGGAAGGCAAACCGGTGATCATCCATGGGGATGGCACCTCCCTCTGGACACTCACGCACGCAAGTGATTTTGCGAAGGGTTTTGTGGGATTACTGGGAAATATCCACGCGATCGGGGAAGCGGTACAGATCACATCTGATGAGACTTTGACATGGAATCAGATCTATCAAACCGTTGCTGATGCTCTTGGTGTGGAGCTTCGTCCCTATTATGTTTCCTCTGCGTTTTTGCAGGAGTGTGGTCCTTATGATTACACGGGCGCTTTGATTGGAGACAAAGCAAATTCTGTCGCATTTGACAATACGAAGTTAAAACGCTTAGTGCCGGATTTTGTCGCTACGAAACGCTTTGATACCGGAGTGATAGATACCCTTTCTCATGTGCTGGCTAATCCAAAGCTACAAGTGGAAGATCCGGTATTTGATACATGGTGTGATACTGTGATTGCCAATCTTGAAACGGCGAAGAAGTTGATCAAAGAGACTTCGCAATAGGAGGTCTCGCAGGTTGCAGAAGCGGAGCGATTATGGACTGTAAGGAATGTAAAAAGTGGATTGCAGGATTTATCGCAAAAGATCTGGATTACAAAATATTAAAAGACTTTCTGGCTCATATCCAATCTTGTCCGGACTGTAAAGAAGAGTTGACGATACAGATATTGATCACAGAAGGATTACTTCGCTTAGAAGAGGGAAGCGCATTTGATTTAAACGAAGAACTGCAAAGACGTGTTGAAGAAGCCGAACATAAGTTGCGTATTCACAAACTCGTGATCACGATCGGAGTCGGCGTGGAAATGGTAATCATTTTAGCAATCGCTGCAGTTGTTTTGGGGGTTTTTCTATAATAAGTTCTGAAGGGATGGGATATTCATGAAGAAATTGGTTCTGATCGATGGGCACAGTATTATATACCGCGCTTTTTTCGGGGTTCCTCCCCTTAGCAATGCGAAAGGATTTCCGACCAATGCGATCTATGGATTTTTAAATATTTTTTTCAAAATCGTACAAGAAGAGAAGCCGGATTACCTGGCTGTGGCGTGGGATTCTTATGCGCCTACTTTTCGACATGAAATCTATGAGCAATACAAGGGAACGCGGAAACCCATGCCGGAGGAACTGATCGCGCAACTCCCCAAAATGATGGAACTGTTGCGTGCTATGCAAGTCACCTTAGTCGAACAGCCCGGATTGGAAGCAGATGATATTTTGGGAACCTTAGCCAAGCGAGCCCAAGAGGCCGGATTGATGGTGTCTTTGGTTTCGGGGGATCGTGATTTGTTGCAGATTGCAACAGATCGGATTCAAATTCGAATCCCGAAGACAAAAGGCGGCAAAACAACGATTGAGAATTACTACGCAAAAGATGTGAAAGAGGTTTACCGTGTCACACCGGAGCAATTCATCGATGTCAAAGCGCTCATGGGTGATGCTTCTGATAACGTACCCGGCGTACCCAGAGTCGGCGAAAAGACTGCCACAGAATTAATTGAAACCTTCGGTTCTCTTTCGGAG
>JAISHZ010000134.1 GCA_031262285.1 Lachnospiraceae bacterium
AAATTACCGGATTTGATCCTCATGGACGGCGGACGAGGACAAGTCAATATCGCGACAAGTGTCTTGTCGCAATTGAATATTGCCATTCCCGTATGCGGAATGGTCAAAGATGACAATCACAGAACGAGGGGGATTACTTATCAAAATATTGAGTTGCCTATTGACACTCATTCAGAAGGGTTTAAACTAATTACCAGAATACAGGATGAAGCGCATCGGTTCGCGATAGAATATCATCGGTCTTTGCGTGGCAAATCACAAGTGAAGTCTGTTTTGGATCAGATTCCCGGTGTGGGAGAAGCCAGAAGAAAAGCACTTATGAGACGGTTTGCGTCGCTGAAAGAACTTCAAAACGCGCAACTAGACGAATTGCAAGCAATACCCGAGATTCCGGAAAGAGTCGCACAAGATATTTATCACTACTTTCATTCCGAAGGAGAAAAGAGCAGTACAAATTAGAATTATGCAAAGGATACTCTTAATGAAAACGAAGATGTAAACAGGAAAAATACACAAACAATACAGGGATACCCGAAAGATGGGTGGAGAGGAGTATGCATGGGTAGCGTGAGACTGAGTCGGGTCATCGAAAAAATGGACCTGAAGAACTTGACAGAGGAGATGGACATCAGCAATGTTTGGGTCAGACAGCCTGATATTAATCGCCCCGCATTACAGTTGGCAGGATATTTTGAGCATTTTGAGGCGACTCGATTGCAAATCATCGGTTTTGTGGAATATACTTATATGGAAGGACAAAGCGAAGAGAGAATGCGTGAGATTTACGAAAAACTCTTTTCTTACGAGATACCGGCGATTATTTTTTGTCGAGAATTGCAGCCAAGTCCTCTGTTTATGCAAATGGCGCAACAGCACAATGTCCCGATTTTGTCTACGAAAAAGGCGACATCCTCTTTCTTAGCGGAGATCATTCGTTGGCTGAATGTCAAATTGGCACCATTTATCGCCGTCCATGGCGTGTTGGTGGATGTTTACGGTGAAGGACTTTTAATCACCGGAGACAGCGGGATCGGTAAATCCGAAGCGGCTTTGGAATTGATCAAACGTGGACACCGATTGGTTACGGACGACACAGTGGAATTGCGCAAAGTCAGTGACGATACGCTTGTCGGTTCTGCTCCGGACGTCTTGAAATATCTCATTGAACTTCGAGGCATCGGTATCGTGGATGTGAAGGCGCTATTTGGCGTATCTGCAGTCAAGGATACCCAACAGGTAGATTTGGTCATCCGATTAGAAGAGTGGGATAGGGACAAAGAATACGATCGTCTGGGATTGGAAGAAAATTATACAGAATACTTAGGTAAGAAATTGGTTTGCTTAAATATACCGATTCGTCCCGGTCGTAATCTGGCGATCATTTGTGAATCCGCTGCAGTCAATCACAGACAAAAGAAAATGGGGTATAATGCAGCGCAAGAATTGTATACTCGCTATCAGAATAACTTGGCAAGACGCCGCGACGGCGTGGAGGAAGAAGAATAATGTACGCATTTGGAGCAGACATTGGCGGGACGACGACAAAAATTGGAATATTTGATGATACCGGCGACTTGTTGGATAAGTGGGAGATCCCTACGAGAACACAAAATCATGGCAACGATATCCTTTCAGACTTGTCGAAGAGTGTTTGGGATACGATAAAAGAACAAAAAATACCCGCAAACCAAATCGTGGGTCTGGGTGTGGGGGTTCCCGGAGCTGTGACGGCAGACGGAACGGTTCTTCATACTGCCAATTTGGGTTGGGACACGTTTCACGTACCCAGTGTGTTGGAAAACTTGGTGCAGTTACCTGTAAAAGTTGCGAATGATGCGAATGTGGCTGCGTTTGGAGAGATGTGGCAGGGCGGCGGTAAAGGGATACGCAATCAAGTCATGGTTACATTGGGTACGGGAGTCGGTGGCGGTATCATCGTGAATGGTTCGATCGTAACAGGAGCGATGGGTGCGGGTGGAGAAATCGGACACATCCACGTACAAGATGGAGAGACCTTGGTGTGCGGTTGCGGAAACACCGGTTGTCTGGAGCAATACGCATCTGCCACCGGAATCGCACGATTGGCCAAGCGATTCTTACAGGAAACGAACGAAGAGAGTAGCCTCAAAGACAAAAATCCGGATGCAAAAGCGGTATTTGATGCCGCCAAAGAAGGAGATCCGCTTGCCAATCGTGTGGTTTTGGCTTTTAGCGAATATCTCGGAAAAGGATTGGCGATTGTCGCAGCTGTGGTCAATCCGGAAGTATTTGTCATCAGCGGCGGGGTGTCCAAAGCGGGAGAATTTCTTTTACAGTACATACGTCCTGCATATGAGCGATATGCCTTCCCCGCGTGCAGAGGAACAGAGTTGAAATTGGCACAATTGGGAAGTGATGCCGGTATCTTTGGAGCTGCCGGATTGCTACTCCTAAACAAATAAATGATATAAAGGAATCTGTCAATTGCCGTAGGCGGATATGGAGTCACATGATAGGTCAAACAATTATCGAAACGTTTCAAAGATTTGTACCACAAGAAAATATCATACACAATGCGAACTTGACATCGTATACCACATTTCGGATCGGAGGAGCAGCGGACTGCTTGATCGAAGTAGATGACAAAGTAGATTTACCAAAGCTTACCTATTACCTGAGACAGATCGATATTCCGTTTTATATCGTAGGGAGAGGAAGTAACCTACTGGTGAGCGATGAAGGGTATCGCGGTGTGATTCTGCATATGGGAAAAGGATGGTCACACATCACGGTTATGGGTGATTTTCTAGTGGCGCAAGCGGGGGCAACGCTTCACGAGACAGCTTTGTGTGCTGCACAACATAGTTTGTCCGGTTTGGAATTTGCAGCAGGCATTCCCGGCAGTGTTGGGGGTGGTGTGGTGATGAATGCCGGAGCGTATGGAGCAGAATTAAGCCAAGTGGTGAAATCGGTAAAGGTGTTGGATAAAGAAGGAAACGAATTGATTTTTGACAAAGACACAATGGAATTTGGCTATCGCGACAGTGTGGTGAAGCATTATCCTTTTTTGGTCACGGAAGTGACCATGCATCTCCACAAGAAAGAGCGGGAAGCCATCTTGGCGGATATCGAGGAATTATCAACAAAACGCAAAGAAAAGCAACCGTTGGAATTTCCAAGCGCAGGCAGTACGTTCAAGCGTCCGCAGGGATATTACGCCGGTGAATTGATTATGAAAGCAGGTCTGGCGGGATATACAGTTGGGAAAGCGAAAGTATCAGAAAAACATTGCGGATTTGTCATCAACACCGGAGGAGCGACAGCGAAAGATGTGAAGACTTTAATTGTTGATGTACAGCAAAAAGTCTACGATTCTTTTGGTGTAAGACTAGATCCGGAAGTCATCTTTTTAGGCAAATGAGTAAAGTTTCAGATACGTCAATCAACACAGGAGGCAGCCATGAGAGTTGTTGTGATCACGGGGATGAGCGGGGGCGGGAAAAGCACCGCTCTCAAGATGCTCGAAGATATGGGCTTCTATTGTGTGGACAACCTTCCCGTTTCGATGATCGTGCAATTGATTGAAAGCGGTTGCACACCCGGCAATGAGATTACGAAACTGGCATTAGGCTTGGATGTACGAACCGGTCAATCCTTTCAAGAGGTAACTTCTATTTTGGATATCCTCAAAAAGGACGGATACCCCATTGAGATCTTATTTATGAACGCAGAAGAGGAAGTGTTAATCAAACGATACAAAGAAACACGCCGTGTTCATCCGTTGGCCATGGATGGCAGAGTAGAAGACGGTCTCAAGCTGGAAAAAAAGCTATTGGAGACCATACGAACCAATGCGGATTATGTGATAGATACCTCTACTCTTTTGACGAGAGAACTACGAGAAGAGTTGGAGCGTATCTTTTTACGCGGAGAAGAATATAATAGCCTTATGATAACGATTGTTTCATTCGGCTTTAAATATGGATTACCAATCGATGCAGATTTGATTTTTGATGTTCGTTTTTTACCGAATCCATTTTATGTGGATGAGTTAAAACACAAAACGGGTTTGGATCAGAGTGTACAAGATTATGTCATGAGCTTTCCCGAAGCGGGTCAGTTTATGAGCAAATTAGAGGATATGATCGAGTTCTTAATACCATGCTATCGAAAAGAAGGAAAATATCAGCTGATCATAGCCATTGGATGTACGGGAGGAAAGCATCGCAGCGTTACCTTAGCGGATGAATTGTATTCCCGTCTTGAAACCAATCGCAATTTCGGTATCAAAATAACACATAGGGATATGAATCATCATGGATAAAGGCAGGAAATCTTTTTCCGCCACTGTGAAAGAAGAATTGAACCATCGCTACGGAGCCGCGAGACATTGCCAACTTGCGGAACTTTGGGCGATTCTTCATTGCGGTGCGGTACTACAACGCACTACAGATGGCGGATATTGGTTGAACTTTCAAACGGAAAATGACGTGGTTGCCAGAAAATGCTTTACATTGTGGAAAAAAACATATAATATAGGTACTGATGTCTTGGGACAGGATGAATCAAAACAACATACACAGGATGAAGGCTCGCTACCCTCTGACAATTGGACAAAGTATTTGACCAAAGAGGAGGGTGAACGAATATTTACCGGTTTCGATGGTTTTGAGGAACCAATCAACCCCAAGTTGCTGAAAAACGCCTGCTGTCAACGTGCATTCTTGCGAGGAACATTTCTCTGCAGCGGTTCCATGAGTGATCCTCAGAAAAGTTATCACATGGAATTTGTATGCACGACAGAAGCGAAAGCAAAGCGATTACAGGCTGTGATACGAGGATTTCAAGCGGACGCAAAAATCGTGATTCGCAAGAAATATCACGTGGTCTATTTAAAAGAAGCTTCCGGTATCGTTGACCTCTTGAATATCATGGAAGCACATATCGCACTCATGGAGTTTGAAAATCTACGGATTGTCAAAGACGTACGAAACTTCGTCAATCGGCGAGTCAATTGCGAAGCAGCAAATATTACCAAAACGGTTTCTGCCTCCACGAGACAAGTGGAAGACATCGAATTGATTCAAACCAAAATCGGTTTTTCCAATTTGCCGGAGCATCTAAGAGAAACGGCCATGAAACGGCTGCAATATCCGGATCATTCGCTCAAAGAGTTGGGAGAATCGATGATGTCTCCGGTAGGGAAGTCAGGCATCAACCACAGGCTCCGTACACTTGCAAAGATGGCGGATGAAATCCGGAAGAATGAGGAGGGAGTATTATGAAGCAGAAAGTAGCGAAGGTATTGTTACAAAACGGATTGGAAGCTCGTCCGGTAGCAATGCTGGTACAGGTCGCGAACAGGTACAAAAGCAGCGTATATTTGGAAACAGAAGATCGTAAAGTAAATGCGAAAAGTATTATGGGCATGATGAGCATTGGTTTACCAAACTGCAAGGAAATCACAGTGATCACACAGGGCGAAGATGAGCAAGAAGCTATCGATGCAATAGAACAGTTTTTAAGCAAGGGAGAATGAAGTAACTGTGTACGATTTGGTGCTATGAACGCCTAATGCGTAAATCGTAACAGTTCTGTTGAATCGATTGTATAGAGAAAAGATGGAGTCGTAGTGTAAATATCTACCGGCTCCTTTTTGATATAGGAGACCACCTATCACGAGTTTGTTGAAAGAAAGTATTGATAAGTTGGGGGTATGATATGCCAAAAAAGAGATTACTATTTATTTACAATCCGATCGCGGGAAAAGCGCGCATCATTCATCGGCTCCCTCACATATTAAATCTCTTTGCACGAAATGGGTATGAGATCACGATATGCCCGACCCAAAAGGGTGGCGACGCAGCAGAAGCGATCGTTGAACGCAGAGGAGAATATGAACTAATCATATGCGCAGGCGGAGATGGCACCTTAGCGGAAGTCGTATCCGCCATGGTCCGATCAAGAGTAGAATTGCCATTAGGATACATTCCCTCAGGCAGCACCAATGACTTTGGCAGCAGTTTACAACTCCCCAAAAGACTGATATCTGCAGCCGAAATATGCATGAATGGCAAAGACTTCCCGTGTGACGTGGGCTTTTTGAACGACGACTTATTTGTCTACGTGGCAGCATTTGGTCTATTCACAGATGTATCGTATGAAACCGGGCAAGATATGAAAAACCAACTAGGCTATATCGCATATATTCTGGAAGGTGCCAAAAGACTATCGTCAATCCCTTCCTACAAAATGGAAGTTCGCTCAGAGGATCGATTGATTACAGGCGAATTTATATTTGGAATGATCAGCAATTCTCTTTCCGTCGGTGGATTTAAGCGCATCACCGGCAATCAAGTACAACTAGACGACGGACTATTTGAGGTAGCCCTAATCCGCAAACCCCGCAATCCCAAAGAATTCAACAATACGATCCTGTCTTTAATGAACCGAGACAGTGAAACAGAAAGCATATACTATTTCAAAGCGTCCACGATACAGATCACCTCAAAGGAACTCTTGCCCTGGACACTCGACGGAGAATACGGCGGCAGTCACACCAATGTCACCATCCAAAACAAACAAAAAGCCATAAGCTTCCGCATCCGACCCGACTCAGATATCAGATAAAGATACACTCCCTCACGTCCGATAACACCCTTACTCTGTGCAGTCTATCCGGGATACACCGATCTTCAAACGTAGATCGGCGAACGCCTAAATGACAACCAATTTTGCATAGGGTTCTTCCCTTTTCCGAAGAGCGGGAGTATAATGCTGATAGGATTCGTCCAAAAAAAGGTGAGGCTCACGCGAAGTGAGCAGAGAGGAGCAAATTCATGTTAGTATCAGCGACAGAAATGCTGAAAAAAGCGAAAGCAGGTCACTATGCAGTCGGTCAGTTCAATATCAACAATTTAGAATGGACCAAATCCATTTTGTTGACCGCGCAGGAATGCAATTCCCCGGTTATCTTGGGTGTATCCGAGGGTGCCGGCAAGTATATGGGCGGCTATGACACTGTAGTGGGTATGACCAAAGGTCTCATCAAGGGACTCAATATTACGGTTCCGGTGGCGCTACATCTGGATCACGGCAGTTTCGACGCTTGCTACAAGTGTATGGATGCCGGATTTTTATCCGTAATGTTTGACGGTTCTCATGAATCCATTGATCAAAATGTAGAAAAGACCAAGAAACTGGTAGCAGACGCTCATGCGAGAGGCGTTTCTGTAGAAGCGGAAGTAGGAGCGATCGGCGGCGAAGAAGACGGCGTGATCGGCAAAGGCGAATGTGCAGATCCGGCAGAATGCAAAGCAATCGCAGACTTAGGCATCGACTTCTTAGCAGCAGGAATCGGCAATATTCATGGGAAATACCCGGCAAACTGGGAAGGACTCAGCTTTGAGACGTTGGATGCCATTCAACAACTAACGGGAGAGATGCCTCTGGTACTTCACGGCGGCACCGGCATTCCGGCAGACATGATCAAGAAAGCTATTTCTTTGGGAGTTGCGAAGATCAATGTGAACACAGAATGTCAGCTTACCTTTGCAGCAGCAGTGCGCAAATACGTCGAAGAAGGAAAAGATTTGCAAGGAAAAGGATTTGACCCTCGCAAACTTCTGGCACCCGGCGTAGAAGCAATCAAAGCAACTGTGAAAGAAAAGATGGAATTGTTCGGCTCGGTTGGAAAAGCATAAAAAACCCCTAGAAAGGGAGGATGCCAAGTAGGTTACCCTACTTGGCATTTATTATGAAAAAGTTGTTAGTTTGCAAAAGAAAATGGATGGAATCAACGTTCGTTTCGTATAGTGGTATTATAAGCATTAGAAATGTCTAAATTATGAGTTGAAATTGAAAAATTCATGAATGGTTTGTAAACAAAATATGAACACCGCGTTCGATCGACATTTCCCAATTCTCTTGCAACCTACATTTTTAGATCAAACCGGGAGATCAACCGTCACGGTTTCCATCACGATGGGCGTCAAGGGGCGATCAGAATAATCTGTCTTGGATTCGGCTATTTTGTCTACGACATCCATTCCCTCGATCACTTTCCCGAAAGCCGCATAGTTCCCGTCTAAGTGAGGAGCGTTTTTGTGCATGATAAAGAACTGACTACCGGCGGAATTCGGATTTTGAGATCTAGCCATCGACAGCACCCCTGCATCATGCCTTAAGTCGTTTTGGACGCCGTTCGCACGAAACTCTCCTTGAATACTGTAGCCGGGATCTCCCATTCCATTACCATTTGGACAACCGCCTTGAATCATAAACCCTTTGATGACCCGATGAAAGATAAGACCGTCATAAAAGTGTTTTTGCACCAGTGAGATAAAATTCTCTACTGAGATCGGCGCGATATCCGGATAGAGTTCGGCTTTGATGATACCGCCGTCTTTCATTGTAAAAGTAACAATTGGATACAATGCTTTTTCGCTTTTTTCTGCCATTTTTGTTTCCTCTCTTTTTTCTAAAACCAGATTTGTGTATAATGATGTCGGTACTTCTAAGCGAATTTATTATACAAGATACAAAAGGAAAGAGGAAGCGAAATGTCGCAGCGATTTACGATGAAAGAGGTTATAGTCGTATTAAAAGAAGAAAGCTGTCAAGCGGGGATATCCAAGCGATTCCGTGATATGTCAGAAGCTTTGTCACAACAAGGAATCACCTCTATCCTATACAGCACTCGTGAATGGGGCGGGAATCATAGCTTACCTGACAAAGATGGACTGCTATGGATCACGGACTCATCTGTGTTTTTGCAGCGTCTATTCGAACAAAAACTACCACGTATTGCCTATTTTCATGAATCAAATGAAACGGAAGACCTACATATGGCGGAATATGCCGTTGAAGAAGCCCAAGACATTCACATCGATTTCTTAGAAAACGCATATCGACGTTATCGCAGGATTCCATGGGATATCTTAACCACTGATCGCTGTATGATTCGAGAAACAACACCGGAGGATATTGATACCTTTTATCAAATCTATAATCAACTGTCCGCGCAAAAATTCATCGAAGAACTCTACCCTAATGTCCAAGACGAAAAAGAGTTTGCGAATCAATATATAGATCAAGTATATGGTTTTTTTGGATTCGGTATCTGGACTGTTCTTACCAAAGAAGGAGAAATCATCGGACGTGCCGGATTGTTTTATCGAGATGCTACCGCCGAACCGGAACTTGGGTTTATGATCGCTCCTTCGCACCAAAGACGCGGCTACGGGGAAGAAATCTGTCGTGCCATTCTACAATTTGGGGTCACAGAATTGGAATTTGAACAGATTACCGCGATCGTCGATCCGCTGAATACCGCATCCATCAAACTCTGCTACAAACTAGGTTTTATCACAAAAGACTTTATTGAATTACAAGAAAAACGATATATGCGCATGATCTATACTTGCCCTACGTAAACATTAGCACAAAAGAGGGTTATGGTTACTATTCACAGCCACTATCTCGCGCAGTCGAAATTATGCAGAATGCATAATTTCGCAAGGGTTTATGCGATTTACATTTTTGTAGAGTTCTTACAATCTTTCACGAAAGAAAGCACCCTCAACAGTGCGATGCGCACGGCATCGCACAAGAACACATGGGCACTATGTACGAAATCCTGCTATACAAAAGTGTCTGATTTAACGAAATGCACAAGAGATCTCTCTCAAGCTACGATGGAAAAGCGAAAAACGAACTGCAAAAGAGATTGACAATGATTTGGAAGTGTGTATAATGAATTCAAACGAAGGCGTTTTCACAGACATAGTATGTGAGAGCGTTTTTTATTTTTAGGGAGGAGAGACTATGAAGAAATTAGAAATTATCATCAAACCCGAAAAGCTCGATGCGCTAAAACTCCTATTGGATGAATACGGAGTGCAAGGACTCAACATTGTCAACATCATGGGATATGGAAATCAAAAAGGCGTTGTCAAAAGATATCGCGGCGCTGAATACAAGGTGGATCTACTACCCAAAGTAAAAGTTGAGACAGTCGTCGATAACAAAGAAGCAGACCAGCTTGTAGAAAAAATCGTGAAGGAAATCAACACCGGAAATTACGGCGATGGCAAAATCTTCGTTATGGAAGTGCAAGATGCAGTACGCATTCGTACCGGCGAAAGAGGCAAAGAAGCATTGTAAAATAGTGGTATCCCAATTCAATTGAATGCAAAAGAAGATTATCAAAGGTGATAAGAAACGAAAACTCCGTTCGGAATTCATTCGTGCTCGTCGCCTTTTTTCTTTTGCCATAATCAGTACCTGTCACTTTCTTTGCTACGCGAAGAGGAAACAGTATCACACTGTTACGATTCACAGATTGCGGTAATGTCACACACGTTTTGGATACGAATCGGAGTAAAAACAAAAATAAGGAGGAGAAGATATGGATTTTTCAATTTGGTTTTTGATCGGCGCAGCTTTGGTCTTTTTTATGCAGTGCGGATTTGCGATGGTAGAGGCGGGATTTACCAGAGCGAAGAATACCGGTAACATCATCATGAAGAACTTAATGGATTTTTGCCTTGGCACGGTCGCCTTTTTCTTGGTGGGATACAATTTGTTGATGGGACAAAGTAATGGGGGCTTCTTTGGATGGGGGTTAAACCCGATTACAGATTTCCAAAATACCGATTGGTCGGTCTTTGTATTTAACTTGGTATTTTGTGCAACGACTGCGACGATTGTATCCGGAGCGGCAGCAGAACGGACGAAGTTTATTTCCTACTGTATCTATAGCGTAGTAATCAGTGCAGTGATTTATCCGATCGAAGCGCATTGGGTATGGAATGCGGATGGTTGGTTGGCTCAAATGGGATTTATTGACTTTGCGGGTTCGGCAGCGATCCATACAGTCGGCGGGATATCCGGTCTCTTAGCGGCTATCTTCTTAGGGCCTCGTATCGGTAAATACGACGAAAACGGCAAATCCAGACCGATTCTCGGTCACAGCATTGCACTAGGCGCATTGGGCGTGTTCATCCTCTGGTTTGGATGGTACGGATTTAACGGTGCGGCAGCGAATAATATCACACAGTTGGCTCAGATTTTTGCTACGACGACGATCGCTCCCGCAATCGCGACTTGTGTGGCTATGATCTTTACATGGGTCAAAAATGGAAAACCGGACGTGTCGATGTCTCTCAATGGTTCTTTGGCAGGGTTGGTAGCGGTGACAGCAGGATGTTCCAACGTAGATGCGATCGGCGCGTTCTTTATTGGTTTGGTAGCGGGTGCGCTTGTAGTAGGAGTGGTACTGTTACTGGAGAATGTCCTTCGCATTGATGATCCGGTCGGTGCCGTTGCGGTACATGGTGCTTGCGGAATCTGGGGAACCCTTGCGGTAGGTTTGTTTGACTACAATAATGGTCTGTTTTATGGAGGTGGATTCAAACTTTTTGGAATTCAAGTGCTCGGCATTTCGGTAATCATCCTCTGGACATTAGTGACGGTGAGCATTCTCTTCTTTGTGATTTCCAAGACTGTCGGCTTACGTGCTTCCTTGCAAGAGGAGATTCAAGGTCTCGACGCTACGGAACACGGTTTGGAATCCGCATACCCCGATTTTCAAGCAAACAACAATAATTTTTGATCTCGTGATAGAACACGACGCAGCTGCCCGAGAGCAAGACGCAGAGGATAAACTTCTGTATGCTCGTTTCTCGTGGGAGCTGTGTCTTT
>JAISHZ010000146.1 GCA_031262285.1 Lachnospiraceae bacterium
TTGTTTCTCAAGCTTGTTCTGATATTTGTAGAGGAAATATCTAGTTTGGGAAAAGGAAAGGTCATGATCCGCGCGTCATATTTTTGCGTCAATTCTTGCTGTTTTTGTTCTAGGAGGGCTTCGGTAATATCGTTACGAGTGGTCACCAACAAAGAGCTTGCAGCAAAGATTCGTTCCGGTTCTCTCCAATTTTCGATGGTAAATAAGGAATCTGCTCCCAAAATGAAATAGAGTTCCCAATCCGGATGAAGCAACGCTAATTCTTCCAGTGTTTCGAATGTATAGGTGTATCCTCCTCGACGTACCTCGATATCGCAAACCAAAAAGGATGGATGGTCTTCTACTGCCAATCGCGTCATTTCCAAACGGTCAGTCGCAGTCGCGTTCACAGTGTTTTCCTTAAAATAAGAAACTGCGGAAGGTAGAAACATCACACAATCTAAGTTGGCACTTGCTTGGGCGTACTCTCCCAGAAGTAAATGTCCCTTATGAATCGGGTCAAATGTGCCGCCCAAAAGTCCGACTTTTCGTTTGTGGATTGCCATGAGTACTCCTTGTTGTCTTTTCCTGTTTTTGCATTTCTTTATACAAAATTATCTTGCTGCCAAGCACACGAACTACTTGTGAATGTGTCCGCTCTGCGATGGTCGTCGCCAGATCTTTGGGATCAAGAGCACAATTCTTTTGCACTCCGATTTTCATCAATTCTCTCGTGTGAAAGGCGTCCCGAATACCGTCTGTGAGTTCGGGTGTCAAGCCTGCTTTGCCGACATAATAGATCGGATCTAAATCATGCGCTTGACTCGATAAAATGGCTCTTTGCTTGCTTGTCATATAGCTCCTTACATAAATCGTAAAATGACTCTGTTCGTCTGTGTTCGTTATTTCAACTGCGAATCGTTGATCTGTTCGGTTATCTGTGTCATATGTTTAGTGTAACGCAATCATTTGTAATAATCAAATGAAAGTCCATACATTCTTACGGTATTTCCATCCTGTATGCCTAGTTCGACCAATTCATCCAGTATACCGGTTTCTTTTAAGAATTTTTGAAAAAATGCAAATCCACGTTCGCTTTCCAAATTCGTATATCCCAACATTTTTTCGATACGAGGACCTTCAACGACATATTCCTCTGCTTCTTTATCATAAATGACTGTATAAGGATCTTTCCCCGGATCCTCCTCCGGACTCGGGAAATATTCTTGCCTAAAAATAAGCATCGGTTCTTGTGTGTCGGCAAGAAGCTTCGCCACATGGTACAAAAGCGGTGTCAGTCCTTCTCCTGAGACTGCGGAAATTGCATATACCGTATGTCCCATGGGTTCAAACTCGCGTTTTAACGCTTGGATCGGATCGCGATCCGCATCCCAAATCGCATCTATTTTGTTGGCAGCGATCACTTGGGGGCGTTTCGCAATATCGGGATTGTACTTCTCTAATTCGCTCCAAATGGCATATACATCCTGAATGGGATCACGCCCTTCGACACCGGCAGCATCTACGATATGAATCAATACTCTTGTTCTTTCGATATGGCGTAAGAAGTCGTATCCCAATCCCAATCCTTGCGAGGCTCCTTCGATGATGCCGGGAATATCCGCGATGACAAAGCTGTTTTGTTCATCCAACTCTACGACTCCCAAGTTGGGGATTAAAGTCGTGAAGTGATAATCCGCTATTTTGGGTCTGGCATTCGTGACACGAGAGAGAAAGGTAGATTTACCAACATTGGGGAATCCGACCAATCCTACGTCGGCGATCACTTTTAATTCCAAAATCAATTCCAGTTCTTGTGCCTCTTCGCCGGGTTGAGCGTATTTGGGCGCTTGCATTTTGCTGGTAGCATAATGCTGATTCCCTTTACCGCCTCGACCGCCGCGTAGGAGCACGAACCGTTTTTGTGTACCGGACAAATCGGTAATGACTTTTCCGCTATGGGCTTCTTTGACGACGGTTCCTTCCGGTAGACGCAAGATGATATCACTACCATCCTTGCCGGAACAATTTCGCTTGTTGCCGTTTTCTCCATCTTGCGCATGAAAAGATTTGTGGTAACGATAATCAGCAAGCGTATTTTGCCTTTTATCCAGTTCTAAGATGACACTGCCGCCCTTTCCGCCGTCGCCGCCGTCAGGTCCGCCTGTCGGTACAAACTTTTCATGGCGAAAGGAAATATGACCATCTCCGCCTTTGCCGCTTCGTACCGTAATCTTTACTTTATCTGAAAACATCGTTACCTCCAAAAAGGCTCCAAACAAGCATATTGTTTGGAGCCTACTGTGACCCTTTGCATGGGATACAACCTGCGAATAGGAACTATCGGACAATACTTTTTATGCTTCTTTCACGCTGTTCTCTCTCGGATAAACAGATGCTTTCTTGCGATCCCGTCCTAAGCGTTCAAAGCGTACAATCCCGTCTATCTTGGCAAATAAGGTGTCGTCTCCACCTCTGCCCACATTCTTGCCGGGATGAATCTTCGTGCCTCTCTGGCGATATAGAATATTGCCTGCTTTCACGAACTGTCCATCAGCACGCTTGGCTCCCAGCCTCTTTGATTCGGAATCTCGTCCGTTCCTGGTAGAACCAACTCCCTTTTTATGAGCAAAAAACTGAAGATTCAGTCTGATCATCGTGGTACCTCCTCATATCGAATTTGTAAATGTTTCGCGCCATAGGTGTCTCGTATTTGTTTCAGTCCATAAACCATGGCATCCAATAGAAAAATTGATTTTTCCTGTAACTTTCCCGTAAATGTAGCGACCAAATAACCCGAATCTTGCTGATTGAAGATCATCTTCTCTCCGGCCAATTCCTCCAAAACATTGAGGGTATTGATCACTAATACTGAGACAGCGGCGCATACGATATCTTTTTGTTTCTTAGCGTATCCCGCGTGCCCGATACAGGAAAGGGAATGATACTCTTTGTCCTGATTGAGGGTAATCGTTACTTGTATCATGGTTAAGCTTGAATTTTGTCAATGGTTACTCTGGTGAAAGCTTGTCTGTGACCGTTTTTCTTATGATAGCCGGTCTTTCTTTTGTACTTGTACACGATGACTTTTTTGTTCTTTCCGTGTTCTAAGACTGTTGCTGATACGGTCGCATTGGCGACATCTGCACCGATCTTGAGTGTGTCGTCGCTGAGTGCGAGCACTTTGTCGAACACGTAAGTACTTCCTGCTTCTGCGTTGAGTTTTTCGATTTTGAGAGTATCACCCTCCGAAACTTTGTACTGCTTTCCACCTGTAATAATTATTGCGTACATAAGGCACCTCCTTTTTTGTTATCTCGCTAAGCATGGTGATGAGTGCGACGCTTTTGCGGCAGTCATGCTTACCAAATTGGACGGAGTGGTTAATTCCGTAAACCATGTCATTAAGCGGCATACTTTAGGATTTTATCACGTCTTCTTTTGCCTGTCAAAAGGTAAATTTTTCTGCTTTCTCGTCACTCCGTTAATCGACGGAGGAATGATTTCGTTGCTTGAACTCCTTTTCAACTTCTCGTCGCTGATCCTTTTGTGCGATCGCGTCACGTTTATCATAGAGCTTTTTGCCGCGTGCCAGTCCGATTTCTACTTTTGCTTTCCCGTCTTTGAAATAAACTTTCAAAGGGACTAATGTTACACCTTTGAGAGTGACTTTATTGGATAGTTTTAAGATTTCGGATTTGTGCAGCAACAGTTTGCGGACACGCAAGGGATCCTTGTTGAAAATATTTCCTTTTTCATAAGGACTGATGTGCATCCCGTAGACAAAGACTTCTCGGCTCTCAATTCGCAGAAAGGACTCCTTGATGCTACAATGTCCCATACGAAGAGATTTTACCTCCGTACCATGTAGAGAAATGCCTGCTTCGTAGGTTTCATCAATAAAATAGTCATGATAGGCTTTTTTGTTATTCGCTACCAGTTTTTGTGATTCATTTTTTTTCTTGTTTTCCATGAATGAGATCCTCCGTGTTCCATCTTCAATCTCATGGGACCTAGTGGTGTTTAGGGTTCTTCTGCAATGGTGAAATAGATCACGCCGCGTTCTTTGTCACAGCGTGTTACCCGGATTCGAACAAGCATTCCTAATGTAAAACGCTGATTTGTGGTTTCCCCGACCATCGCATAGTCCTCTTCGTGAAAGAGGTAATTGTCTCCGGGTAAGTTGGCTATGGGAACCAACCCTTCTACCGTGTTCGCCAATTCTACATAGATCCCCCATGCAGTGACACCGCTGATCTGCCCCTCAAATTCTTCTCCGATATGAGCATCCATATATTCCGCTTTTTTGCGTTTTGTGACCTCGCGTTGTGCTTCGTCCGCTCGACGTTCATTTTCGGAACTTGAAAGCGCTACTTGAGGTAGGATATCACGATAATGCGCGATTCGTTCGTCAGAAAGCTTTTGTCGCAAGTGTTCTTTGACGATCCGATGAATCTGCAAATCCGGATAGCGGCGAATCGGTGATGTGAAATGACAGTATTCTTTGCAAGAGAGTCCAAAATGTCCCACACATAGGGTGGAATACTTGGCTTGTTTCATGCTGCGAAGCGCTAAACGGCTGATCATCGCCTCCTCGGGTTTCCCATCTACTTTTCTTAAGACTCGTTGAATCTCTTTGGGTGAAATCTTACGTGATGTCTTTTTGAGTATGACTCCAAACTTTTGTGTGAGGGTACTGAGCTTTTCAATCTTTTCTTCGTCCGGCAGTTCATGGATGCGATATACAAACGGGATGTCCAGCCGGAAAAAGTGCATCGCGATCGTTTCATTGGCTGCTAACATAAAATCTTCTATGATATCCGTTGCGGTATTTCGTTTTCTTACGACAATATCCGTCGGGTGACCATCATCGTCAACGATGACTTTTGCCTCCGGGAAGTCGAAATCAATCGCACCGCGCTTTTTTCTCTTTTTTCGAAGAAGAGCGGACAGTTGCTTCATTTGTCGCAAATGGAATACTAACTCACTGTCTGCATCGGCTTCTTCTAATTCTTGCGATGTGATAAGAGTCTCCACTGCAGTGTAGGTCATTCGACGATTGACGCATATCACAGACTCGCATATTTCGTAGTCGATTCGATCGCCCATTTCATCGATTTTCATGAAACAACTTAATGCAAGACGATCTTCGCCTTCATTTAAAGAACAAATACCATTCGAAAGGGTACGCGGCAGCATAGGAATCACACGGTCCGGAAGATAGATACTGGTTCCTCTGTTTTTTGCTTCCCAGTCCAGTGCGGAATTTTCTTGTACATAATTGGTCACGTCCGCGATATGCACTCCTAAACAGTAACACCCGTCTTCGAAGCTGATACTTACAGCATCGTCCAGATCTTTGGCATCCTCTCCGTCTATGGTCACCATGAACGTGTCGCGCAAATCGCGGCGACCCTCTCTGTCTTTGGGCGTTACTTCAGAAGCAACACGCAACGCTTGCTTTTGTACTTTGGAGGGAAAAGATACCGGAATCCCCATTTCATACACGATAGATAGGACATCGACACCCGGTTGTGTGGCTTCTCCCAGTATTTCGCTGATGTCTCCTGTAGGATTTCGATCCGCAGAACCATAGTCCGTAATCTTCACTACGACCTTTTGTCCATCTTGTGCATTCCGGGAGTATTGTATCGGTACATAGATATCAGTTCCCACCTTGTCGTTATCCGGTATCACATACCCATATTTTCGCCCGGATAGATAAAAAGTACCTACTACCTGTGTTATTCCGCGAGCAAGGACACAGACCACTTTTGCTACTGTTCTGTCACTTCTTTGATTTTCCAACAAGACAATTTCAACTGTATCTTTGTGAAGAGCGTCCGCTTCCATCCCGGCCGGAACATAATAATCTCTTCCGTTTTCAGGAACCTTGACAAAGCCAAATCCTTTGGCGTTTGCCAAATAAGTACCGATTATTTTTTCTTTTCGCATGGAAACGATTTTGATCATCGCTGTATTGGTTGAATCTTGTCTTCGCATCTTACTCCTGTCCGTATCTTCCGGTTGAATCGTAACGAAAAGTATGCATTATCATAAAAGACACCCTTACGTTTGAAGAGTGTCTTTACAAATCAGTTTGTACCTCCCATCGAGGATCTTTGGCATTTAAAACACGTTCAGATTCAAAATCGCTGCCAAAACCATAAAGGAAACTGCTAATACTTTGGTCAATTTCACCAAAAAGCCTTCCATCGAACGGCCTTTGTTCTTACCCCAGTAAGTCTCTGCCATCCCACTAATGGCACCAAGACCTGCTGATTTTCCCTCTTGCATAAGCACAAGCACTGTAAGTGCTATACACACCAAGATAAATACGATCATTAATACGATTCTAAACGCTGCCATTGTCAATCAACCTCCTAAACGCTCCTGTTTTTTGTATAAGCTTTTACTATCGTTCCCCATTTTACCACGTGTGACGAATACATACAAGTTTTTCTAAGCAAGAAAATATTACATATTGTTACTATTGTTACAGTCACGCGTTCGCCGATGTACATTCAAAGGCAGTGTATCCCG
>JAISHZ010000286.1 GCA_031262285.1 Lachnospiraceae bacterium
ATCCCTTAGCTATCATGACACCGCTACGGATAGTGAGGCAGTCTACCATGCACTGTTCCTAGGTATGTGCATGACGCTCGGCGACCATTATCATGTAACCAGTAACCGCGAATATGGAGATGGTAGAGCGGATATTCGAATGGAATCCCGCTCCACTGCATACCCACATGTGGTGATCGAATTCAAAAAAGGGGAAGAAGCCGACTTAGCGCGTTTATCACAAGAAGCCTTGCAACAGATCCATGACAAAGACTATACCGCCGGACTAAGCGGCAAAACAGTCTGTCTAGGCTTGGCACATAGCCGCAAGAAATGCGCAGCGGCGTATGAAGTGAAACAATTTTACAGCCATGAGGTTACAATATGATACCCTCATGGCTGTTATACAGCGTCTTTTTCAAAAGGAGATTGTATGAGTGAGGTACAATTCATTATTTTACTTCTAGTATAGACGTTTTCAATTATCTTAATGTTTCCATTAGGAATTCTTGAAAGTATAACTGCGATTCAGCAAAGCAATAACATCAAGTTAATTAAATCCATTAATACTAGTATAAGAGATTTTAAACAACTTTACGATTCAGGAGCAGTATTCTTAGTAACAAATAACGAGACTCTTATCTGTCCCTAGTTTTGCAGCTACTGCGATGGTCTGTTATATACTGAACCGATGAAGTGAAGCCATGAGCGGTGCGCCTGCGGGTTGTGCTTTACACGCATTCACGTATGACTTCAATATTTCGGAAACCACGTAGGTTTCAAACAATTCTCCTGCCATTGCGCCGTTCATAGCCGTCTCTGCTGTTTGGTATTTGGTTAGATAGCAGATCAATCCAAGGTTCCCTCTTTGTTTTCTCCTCTGTTTCCATGCCCCGGATGCTAAAGACGCAGGTCCGACTGTGACTGGTAATGACCTTAGGGCAGTCGATCTGCGAACATGATCAGGAGTGATGTGACTTTTTCATTGTCGGTAAGCGGTCGGAAGGTACCATTTCCGTAGAGGATATCCAACACCATCAACGCGACATGATTACTGATAAATCCGTCAGCCTCTTGTGCGATAATCAGATCATGCATCTGCGGCGGGTAATGCTTCGCGATCATTTCGGCTGATTCAAGCGCATAATCGGCAAACATCTTTAAGATACGCTCATCCGGCTTCGGAATTCTACCTAAAAACTCCTCTTCCTTTTCATTGACGACGATGATATTTACTTGATTCTCGGCTGTAATAAATTCTCGTTCGCGTAGCCGGTTCAATTTTTCTATATTAGCAGGGATATCCGCTAATTGCCCTGTCATAAACTCATATAAATACTCGTAATCTGCCGTATGATTGTTTTTGTATCCTCCCTTCCTCGTGCAATATTTCGTATCTGTTGACCATGATCGTATCGGGTATTTGTAAGAACCTCTCGTCATCCCACCACAGCAAAAAAGATTTTGAAATCTCCCATCCGATACATAGTTTGGGTCGGTTGGAGTAGCTACCAAATCAATGAGCGCAATATAATCACCGCCAATCGGTGGCTTTATGTGGTATTTCGATAAATTCGTTGAAATCTTCATTTGACATTCATCTGAGATTGCTCGAAAAATTGCACACGCTTCTAACAACTCCCTATTTCCGCTCGGAATATAAACATTAGAAACCTCATTTATGGCAATACGAATCGCCGGTATATAATCTTTCACCAAAATTTCAGCTGCCTCATATTGCTTTTTAAGTCGGTTTTCATATTCTTCTATCGAATATGTTTCCGGCGAAAACTTTACATATGTTGTGTAGCGATTTTTGGACTGTCGCACAAGATAGCCGTTGCTTTCCAATAAATCAACCTTGTCCTCAATAAATACGAGCGTCAGACCCAATTCTTCCGCGATTTCCTCTTTGGTTTTCGGAGCAAAATACACACTATACACGATATTCAGATTGATTCTGTCGCTCAAAAAGAACTCGGGTCCACCATTGACCTCTGTCCAACCATTGTGTCCACAACTCACAGCTTCAACCGGTTTCAATCCTAACTTTCCAATTTTTCGTTCCATCTTAAAACCCTCCTTCAATTCGTTCCTTGACTGGCTCAAATGCCATTTGACAGTACCGACCGGGATGTTCCTCTCGGCAGCGATGGCAGCGACAGTTTTGTTTTCGAAGTAATAGGTATAGACAATTTGGCGGCGGACTTTGGTCAAAAAGGCGATTTCGCGACGAAGCTGCGGGATCAATTCATCTTCCCCTTCAAAAGAGTATTCATCTTGAAACCAAATGTCCATTCCATCGATCGAAACACCCTCATGCCTTTTCTTTTGCGAAACGAATCTCGAATAGACATTCATACTGATTCGCCATACATACCCATCCGGATTGTAGATTTTGTCTGCCGCAAGCATGGAACGGTACAGCTCAACAATGATATCCGCGCATAAATCTTCTGCTTCCTCATAACCGTAGCATTTTGAAATGCCAAAACCGTACACTTTCGGTAGATACTCACTGATGAGTTTGTCCACTTTTTGTTTGTCCATTGTGCATTACTCCCAATACCGAGGTGGTTGAAACGCTGTTCGATTTAGCTTATCAACCGCAAACACCATATCATCAATTTGGCGCCGCTTCTTGGCAATAGTTGAAAGCGAGCTTTCAAACATATTGCTGTCATCTAAATATATAGTGGAGGGAAATTTGAGATGGTTGGCAAAAAGATATCGGTACGGAAAAAACCTTTTCATCAATCTGCGAATTCGTTAAAGCCTTCCCACTACAGGGCAGGATAATCCATACTCAATAAGCGATCAGCTCCGCAGAAACACTCCTCACCTAACTGATCTTGAGATAGACCCGACTTCTTTCGTAGAAATAGCAACTTACATCCAATCGACATTGATATCTCCTTTTCTATATTCCATTTATTACAACGTTTCTATCATACCACACTTTTATGGAAACATTCTACTAATTGCATAACTATAGTTCCCTACGAGATTTTCTAACTACGTCCAAGACATTAGAAAATCAAGGAACTCATTTTGCGTAATTATAAGATTTAAACATCTAATTACAGGTTGCCTTCCTCAGCTAAAGCCTCATTCATACTGGATCAGTATATGTAGTTAGAAAAACCCACAGGGAACTACAGCATAATATCCGATTGAATTCTTGCAAATCTTAGCTTTTCCTTGCCAACTTCCTTTCTATAGGGTACATTGTAAAAGTTTGAAAGAATTAGCGAATGAAATATTAATTATTCTCATTGGTTGCTTGAACGATTGACGAAGTTTGAAAGTAAGTGAACTTTCAAACTCCTTGATTGGTACGCGTGCCGTTGGCGCGCAGACGGGAGCAAATATGAAAAATAACCTTAGTGAATGCTTCGATCAGAAAGGATAGTAACGCTATATGAATTATTTCAAGAAATGCCTTCCAGTTTTCGTTTTTGCCTTTTGTTTGTGCGGTTGCTCCAATCAGCAGTCCCCTCCTTCTATGCCAATGGATTCATTTGCGTCAACGCAAATGCCAAATGAGGTAACGATTTCGGAGTCAACCACTACGCAAGAAGAAACTACAATCCAAGGTGAAAAAAAGGTTCCCTTGGATGAGCTGCTTTCAACTGAGGATTTCGCTTCCTATTTTACTAAATACCCTGTAGCTGTCATGCTATTGAGTGACGGAGTTTCTCAAATTACCTACAACGAGCAGTTGTCAACCGAGCGGTACTCACCTTGTTCTACCTTCAAAATTGTGAATTCCTTGATTGTTTTGGAGGAAAAAGTGGTTTCTATTGAAGACTCCATGCGTAAATGGGATGGCACGCACTATGAAATACCGGATTTTAACCGTGACCAAGATATGCGTTCTGCGATGAAATATTCTTGTGTATGGTATTACAACCAATTGGCAAAAGAAGTTGGAACTACAACCATGCAGAACTATCTGAGAGAAATTGGTTACGGAAACATGGATATTTCAGGAGGGATAGACGCGTTTTGGCTTGATTCTTCATTGCTTATTTCACCAAAAGAGCAGTTAGATTTCATTGTGCGCTTCTATAACAATGACCTACCCTTTTCACAAGAAAATATTGAATACGTGAAGTCAATCATGTTGCAAGAAGGCTATCCATTTGAACTATATGGAAAGACCGGAAGTTCAAGTAATGGATACGGCTGGTTTGTCGGTTATGCTATATTTGATGACTCTCCCTATTTTTTCGTAACATATATAGAAGGAGAAAAGATAAACGGATCACTGGTACGTGAGAAAACTACTGAGATATTAAATCGGGTTTTAAGTAATAAAACCAGTACAAATGAATTGAATTAACTCAATATTATTTTTTCGTTGGTTCAAAGTAATGCTCATAAGCATTCGTAGTGGAAACATCAAGATAAGTAAAAACGTTTATACCCGTATAAATGAATTTAATTATCTTAATGTTATTGATTCGCTGAATCACAGTAATACTTTCAAGAATTCTTAATGGAAACATAAAGATAATAAACGTCTATACAAGTCGGTGATTGTTTGAAATGTAGTCTGTACAGATAGATGCTAGGCAAGACAGCCATTCACTTGAAATGGATGCGACTATGCACTACTGATTGATTATGTCTGTGGTTGCCTTGCCTGTATGAACAAATCAATATCCTGTACGAGATACTTCCCGCCGAATGTGTGTAGCACATCAAAAAACGAAGCGATATAATCCAGCACACCATACCGCTTAAAAAGACATAGAACTTCTGCACCTTTCATATCGTGCTCTGTCTTGTATTGCTCAATACAAAAAGTCTTAAATCTGATGATTTCCTGCATTTGTATCCCTCCATATTGACATATCACCACTGGACTAATATTCCGGAAGCTCTAATTCCCCGATAGATTGCTCTTGCTCAAACAGTTCGTAGAGTTTGGG
>JAISHZ010000377.1 GCA_031262285.1 Lachnospiraceae bacterium
CCGCACAACATGATGATAATACGCAGGTCAATATCATAACGGTATGTTCCCATTTTCAGGGTAGGAATAAAAAAGTAAGTCAGAGCGCTAGTGACCGCTAACGAAACGAGTACACAAAAGAGCATGAATGCGTAACGCCCTCTGACAATGCTGCTACGCGAAAGGGGAAACGATAGATAGAGATGTTGGAGCTTGCCTTTTTCCTCCACTGCAAATGCATTTAAGGAAAACACCATTCCCATGTAAGCAGACATTGGAATAAGCGCCATGCTCATACCGGCGAATGTAAAAACGAGAATTAAAGCAGCCATTATGATAAGCCGCCAATGGTGAGATTTTATTGCATGCCAGTCTGTTACGATCATACGCAAGGTCATTTTACATTCCCCCTTTCAAAATAAACCACAATATCATCCAGTGATGCTTTCTCAGTCACAACATTTGCAGGCAGTCCGGCTAAGTGATTCACAAGACGTAGTTCGTCAAAACCGCCGCCGTGTACTAATGCATAGCGCTCAAGTAGATCATCCTTGTTTTCATTGAAAATGACCTTACCGCCTGACATAAAAATAATGCGGTCGGCGATTCTCTCCAGATCCTTTGTGATGTGCGTGGAAAAGAAGATTGTGCGCGTCTCATCCAGCATATACTCCCGCAGAATATCAAGGATTTCTTCACGTACAAGCGGATCCAGACCGCCGGTTGGCTCATCAAGGAGCAGTAGCTTCGCATCATGAGCAAGGGCTGCAGAGATGCCAAGTTTCATCTTCATGCCTCGTGAAAAATTCTTGAATTTCACTTTTTTCGGGAGTTCAAAGCGCGTAAGATACTCCTCCCACAGTGTGTCATCCCAGTTTTTATAGTAGGGCTTGAGTACCCGCGCCACATCGATCGGTGTCCAGTCATCCTGATAATACGGCTGATCGAACAGCACGCCCAAATCGGCTTTCAACGACACATCAGAAACGGGCTTGCCTAATAGGTTAATTTCCCCTGTTTCCGGAAGTGTCATGCCGAGCAGACACTTGAGTGTCGTGGTTTTCCCTGCCCCGTTTCGCCCGATGAAGCCGCAGACCATGCCTGTGGGGACATGGAAGCTTGCATCAAGCTTAAAACCGCTGTAGCTTTTGGTCAAATCATTAACCTGTATGGCATTCTTCGTATTCATGGTATTTCTCCTCCAATTTTGTTTGCAGTTCTCCGAGCGTAAATCCTGCTGCTTGCCCTTTTTGCACAATGTTTTCGATGTCTTGTTCGATCTGCGCCAAGTATTGCTCCCGGACGATTTCCTGTGGCAAGACGTTGACAAAACAGCCGCGTCCCTGCACGTTCTTGACAAGCCCCTCGTTTTCCAGGTCGCTGTAGGCGCGGATGGTCGTGATATTGCTGATCCGAAGTTCGCGCGCCAGTCCGCGCACAGACGGAAGCATCGATCCGGCTTCTATTTCCCCTGACATAATGGCGGCTTTGATCTGTTCCTTGATTTGCTCATACGCCGGAACGGATGATTGAAACTCTATCGCGATATTCGTAGCTACACCCTCCTTTGTTGATATATATACTGTATATATTGAAAATATACACCAAACGGATTCGTCCGTCAAGTGGTTTTTGAAAATAAAAATAAACACCAGATTATAGAAAAAACATCGTATATTCTCGAGGAAAAACTTTCCTCGCGAAAGAGTGTAAACTTGGTTAAGTGGACATTCTTTTATTTTGTTATAATACGTGGTATTATGTTTGAATACTAAGACCGTATTTCACTTCACCAAAGCGGACGAATACCACGAAAACGCATGTAACTTATGGAAATATGAAGAGGCATTTCATGGATATCACGACGATCACCACAGATGCGATGCTACGGAAATATAAATCGATTCGGCGCGAATTGCTGGAGAGCAATACCACATGGCTTGAAAAACATATCGCAATTCTTGGGGGTTCAACCACAACCGATATTCGCAAAATGCTGGAATTGTATTTACTTTCTCATGGCATAAGGCCTGTTTTTTATGAGAGCGAATACGCGCAGTACTGGCAGGACGCAATGTTTCCTCCTGCTACGCTATCGGCATTCGCTCCGGATGTCGTGTTTATCCATACTTCCAATCGCAATATCACGCAGTATCCAAGTCCGGGAGACAGTGCGCAGACGGTCGATGCTTTGCGAAACGCGGAACTAGATAAGTTCACGCAGATGTGGGATAAGCTGGCAAACGATTATCATTGCCCCATCATTCAAAACAATTTTGAATACCCCTATTTTAGGCTGATGGGTAACGCTGAGGCGAGTTCTGTTTGCGGTCGTGTCAATTTCTTAACGAAACTTAACCTTGCATTTGCGGACTATGCGCAGTCTCACAGTGGGTTTACCATCAATGACATCAATTATTTATCAGCGGAATACGGTCTCGTGGCTTGGTCCGACCCATTCTACTGGCATATGTACAAATACGCGCTTTGTGTACCGGCCATTCCGCGTTTCGCGCAAAATATAGCAAACATAATCAAATCCATCTACGGAATGAATAAAAAAGCATTCGCGCTTGACTTAGATAACACGCTTTGGGGTGGTGTAGTAGGTGACGACGGTGTCGAAAACCTTGAAATAGGGCAAGAAACTTCGGCGGGTCAAACGTATGCGGAGTTTCAATCCTATCTAAAAGCGCATAAAAAACTTGGTGTCATTCTAAACGTGATTTCCAAAAATGATGAATCCAATGCCATAGCCGGGCTAAGTCGCCCTGATAACCTACTGCCCCCGGAGGAATTCATCAGCATTAAGGCAAATTGGCTTCCCAAAAGCAAAAATTTAATCGATATGGCGGAGGAACTTGCTGTTTTGCCGGAAAGCTTTGTATTTGTGGACGATAATCCGGCGGAGCGTGAAATCATACGCCAACAAGTACCCGGTGTGGCGGTACCGGAGATCGACAGACCGGAACACTATATCAAAGTGATAGACATGGAAGGCTACTTCGAAGTTACGAACCTTTCAGAAGACGATTTAAACCGTACCAAAATGTATGAGCAAAATGCCGCGCGCGCAAAAGCACAAACGACTTTTGCCGATTATGAGGATTATTTGCTTTCTTTAGATATGCAAGCGCAAATCAAGGCATTTGAACCAATGTTTCTGTCACGTATCACGCAATTAACCAACAAAAGCAACCAATTTAATTTGACAACGAGGCGTTTTGCGCAAGATGAGATAGCGGCTTTCGCTGAGAATCCCCAATACATTACGCTATATGGGAAACTACTTGATAAATTCGGAGATAATGGCGTTGTAAGCATTGTGATAGGTGAAAAGGTTGACAACAACCTGCATATCAGGTTGTGGCTTATGTCTTGCCGGGTGCTGAAACGCGATATGGAGTTTGCCATGATGGATGAATTCGCGCACCACGCGATGCAAGCAGGGATAGCCATCCTATACGGCTATTACTACCCAACAGCCAAGAACGCGATGGTACAGGATTTTTATGAACAAATGGGTTTTCAGCTTCAATCGACTGACGGCGATGGCAATAAAACCTATAAGCTTGATATAAGTAGCGGTTACAACAACAAGCAACATGTCATAAAGGTGAATTGAACCTTGTAACGATAAAGGAGCCGATCAATTTGATAAGTTTGATGAATCTGATGACCTTAACATCCTTTGCATTCTTGGTGTTTGTGGCACTTTCTTTATTCCTATACTATAGTACCCCCTTACGGTTTCGCTGGGTTACGCTGCTTACAGTCAGTTTGGCTTTTTTTGCTCTAAGCAGCGAATTACGAAGCATTCCGTTTCTAATCCTCGGTATTGTTATAGCTTATATCGGCGCATGGTTGATTGGCACGAAATGCAAAACCGCTTCGCAGAAAAAAATCATTCTCGCCGTTACACTCATCCTGATCATAACAGAACTTTGCCTGTTAAAGTACTCGAATTTTTTTACAAACACAGCAGGACTTTTCGGAAGATTGTTTCATATATCGGTCGCAGGCAAGAGCTATTCATATTTGGCACCATTGGGCATATCCTATTATACGCTCTCTATCATCGGCTACGTGCTTGGCGTATACTGGCAAACGCACGACCATCAGAAAAATCCATTCAAGTTTGCGCTGTTTACATGTTACTTTCCGCGGATGACCTCCGGTCCAATTACAAATTATAAGCAGATGGAATCCGAGCTTTTTATAGGTAAGCGGTGTTGTTATGAAGGTGTGCGTGCCGGATTCTGGCGTATGCTCTGGGGATATTTTAAAAAGATGGTCATTGCGGATCGTTTGGCAATCCTAGTCAATACTGTATACGCCGATACATCTTCCTATCCGGGATTTTATGTGGTGGTTGCCGTTTTTGCTTTTGTATTCCAACTTTACTGTGATTTTTCGGGCTGTATGGATATCGTACTTGGCGCTTCCGAAATGTTTGGCATTCACTTACCGGAAAATTTCGATGTACCCTTTTCTTCTCAAAGCATTTCGGAGTTCTGGCGGCGCTGGCATATTACTTTAGGCGTGTGGGCAAAAGACAACCTGCTTTATCCCATTCTAAAAAGCCGTTTCATACAAAAAATCGGGGTCAAGTCTAAAAAGGCGTTTGGTAAAAAGCTGGGCAAGAAAATCCCCACATATTTAGGGCTTGTGGTTATTTGGCTGTTTATTGGTATTTGGCATGGAGGATCCTACAAGTTTTTGTTTTTGTCAGGCATCTTGCCGGGTTTCTATCTGATTGCCGGCGATTTTCTGCACCCTGTCTTTGAAAAGTTGAATACGGCATTGCATATCAATACGCAATGTTTTAGTTTTAGGCTGTTTCGTAGATTTAGAACGATTTTGCTCATGTGTACGAGTTGGATTTTCATTCCGGCAGCAAGCTTAAAAGCCGGATTTCAAGCATGGCGTGATATGTTATCGACTGTAAATCCTTGGTTATTGACGGATGATTCACTATTTTTGCTAGGATTGGATTATAAGGATTTCTTCATTCTTTTCATCGCCCTGATCGCCGTAGTCTCTGTTGAAATACTCCATTACAAGCGTATAAAAATACGAGAGACGCTAAAAAACCAAAATATTGCCTTTCAATGGGTTGTTACCATGGCGGCCATTTTCATCGTGCTGATTTATGGTATATACGGATCGGGATACAATCCCGCAGATTTCATTTACGGAGGGTTTTAGACAATGAAATCGCATCAAAAAACCAAATTGTTTATACTCCTGCGCGTGGTTTTATTCGTGTTTGTTTTCTTTTTCCTCTTTATTACATTTTCAAAATTGTTCCGTCCGATTACCAATGCTCATAGTAACATTGTGGGTTTCTATAAGGAAAAAGCAAACAGTTTAGACCTGATTTGCATAGGCGGTAGTTCTACCTACGTGTATTGGGATCCAATACAAGCCTATCAAGAGTTTGGGATTGCCTCGTATAATTTTGCCGGCGATACGATGCCGCCTTCGTTAATGAAGTACATGATCATAGAAGCTTTGAAAACACAAAAGAATGCGGCATTTATGATAGATTTAAGAGCTTTTGTCAGGCGCGAGATCGTGCTATACGAATTGAATAACATTCGCGGTTATTCTGATTTTTTCGCATATTCAAGAAACCGATATAATCTGATTCAAAATGTGACCAAGCTTGAGGTTCCGGGTTTTGATGAAGGCAATATGCTGGAAATGAATATAGACTTTATACGCTATCATTCTACTTGGAAAACGATCACGCGGCCTCAATATAGCCTTACCTTTAAGGGGGCGAACCCTTTAAAAGGTTTCAATTTTGTTCCGCTCCCCGTTGAAAGTTTTGAGCCGCCCAAGCTGGATGGGATTGAAGGGAAGCTTTCACTATCAGAGGATAACGATGCGATCTTAACAGATCTATTGGATTTTTGCCGCCGGGAAAATTTAAAAGTGGTTTTTGCAATAACCCCATATTACTTAGGAAGCGCGGATAAAGAACGTTTTAATTATATTTCCTCATGTGTGTCGGACTACGGCTTCCCGGTGATGGATGCCAACGATTTTTATGAGGAAATGGATTTGGATTTCTCGACTGATTTCTACAATGCGAACCATGTAAACATCTTTGGGGCAGAAAAGTTTACACGCTTTGTTGCACCTTATTTTGTCGATGCATTGGAGCTTCCCGATCGTCGAAACGATACAAAGTATACAAGCTGGAATGCGCTGATACCGAAATGGAAGGCAGACAAGGACTTTACGCAGGCGAAGATACTAGAATTAAGCGAGGCGAAGGAAGCTGAATAAAACGGAGGATTCATAATGAATAGAGAATTGGTTTATGCACGCGTGAATGAAGTTTTTAGGGAAGTATTCGATGATGACACAATCACGGTAAACGACGCTACCACCGCGAATGACATACCAGATTGGGACAGCCTTGAGCATATCAATCTGATCGTTGCGTTGGAAGAAGAATTTGGCATGAAATTCAAAATGGGTGAAGTAACCGGCATGAAAAATGTTGGTGAAG
>JAISHZ010000001.1 GCA_031262285.1 Lachnospiraceae bacterium
TCGCCATGCGGATGATACTTACCCATCGTATCGCCGACGATACGCGCACTCTTTCGGTATGGTCTGTCATAGCGTATTCCCAGTTCATACATATCATATAGGGTACGGCGTTGTACCGGCTTGAGACCGTCTCGTACATCCGGAAGCGCTCTGGCGACGATCACGCTCATCGCATAATCAATAAAGGACTGGCGCATGATTTCCGAATATTCTGTTTTCATCACAGATACGTCCAAGTTTGCTCCCATCTACGCGCTTTGGCGCGTTGTAAACATCCGGTTGCGTATTTTTACACATCCAGTAATGCGTCTCTGGCGTGTTCATAGATAAATGCTTTGCGTGGCGGTACCTCTGTCCCCATCAAAAGTTCCGTCACCTCCGATGCCATTCTGGCATCCTCTATTTCTACCTGCTTTAAGACTCTGGTTTGTGGATTCATCGTGGTCTCCCACAATTGCGTTGCATCCATTTCGCCCAGTCCTTTGTAACGTTGCAGGGTGAAAGCAGCTTTGTGTGTTTTTCTGTATTTCTCCAGAGCTTTGTCGTCATATAGATACTCCTCTTTTCCTCTGGAGGGGACGACCTTGTACAAAGGGGGCATTGCCAAATAAATATGCCCTTCATAAATCAGTTCAGGGAGAAATCGATAGAATAAAGTAAGCAATAAAGTGGAAATATGTGCGCCGTCTACATCGGCATCTGTCATGATAATAATACGGTGATAACGTAGTTTCTCTATGTCAAAATCATTCCCATATCCTTCCGAAAAGCCACAATGAAAGGCATTGATCATCGTTTTGATTTCCGCGTGCGCCAATACTTTATCGATACTCGCTTTTTCCACATTGAGTATTTTCCCTCGAATCGGGAGAATCGCCTGATAATTGCGATCGCGTGCCATTTTTGCACTTCCTCCTGCAGAATCTCCCTCTACGATGAATATTTCACACTGTTTTGCGTCTTTCGACTCACAATTTGCAAGTTTTCCGTTACTATCAAAAGAGAACTTCTGCTTGGTCAGCATATTGCTCTTTGCTTTTTCTTCATTTTTGCGAATTTTGGCAGCTTTTTCTGCGCAGCTGATAATCGTTTTGAGGGTCTCCATATTGCGATCAAAATAGCGTACCAGTTCCTCCCCAACGACTTTACTGACTGCTTTTGCTGCATCTTGATTATCCAGTTTGGTCTTTGTTTGCCCTTCAAAACGCGGATCCGGGTGTTTGATGGAAATCACAGCCGACATACCATTTCTGACATCTGCACCGGTGAAATTGGCATCTTTTTCTTTTAAGATATTTAATTCTCTGGCATACGTGTTCAGAATGGTGGTAAAAACGCTTTTAAAACCGGTAAGATGTGTTCCACCTTCTGAATTGTAGATATTATTGCAAAAACCAAGCACATTTTCATGAAATTCATTCACATATTGTAACGCTACTTCTACCATGATTCCCTCAGCTTGTCCGGTTAGGTAGATAACGTCATGAAGTCCTTCTCCTTTGTTGATGTCTTTGATAAACCCTCTGATCCCCTCCGGTTCATGGTAGAGTACCTGTGTTTCTTCCGGAGCCGTTGCGCTGTCTGACGGTCGCAGATCTTGAAATCGAATGGTTAATTGTGGATTTAAGTAAGCGGTTTCATGTAAACGACTTTTGATATCATCTTCTTTAAACCGTGTTTTTTCAAAAATCTGATCATCAGGGGTAAAATTGACGCTGGTACCTGTATCCTTGCATTTCCCTGCTTTCGGTAACATCCCATCCTTCAGCTGGGTAATCGGGATCCCTCGCTCGTATTGATCGACATAAAGAAAACCGCCGCTTTTCACTTGGACGGTCAACTTTTTCGATAACGCGTTGACCACAGAAGATCCCACTCCGTGCAGACCTCCACTCGTCTTGTATGCCGCGTCATTAAATTTCCCTCCCGCGTGAAGCGTGGTAAATACCAGTCTTTCTGCGCTTACTCCTTTTTCATGCAAATCAACCGGGATCCCTCTGCCGTTATCCGAGACCGTCACAGAGCCGTCTGCTTCCAATGTCACTTCAATCAAATCGCAAAAGCCTGCCAAATGTTCATCCACCGCATTATCGACGATTTCATATACAAGATGGTTTAACCCTCTCGTTGATACGCTGCCGATGTACATTCCCGGTCGCACCCGCACTGCTTCTAATCCTTCCAATACCTTGATACTGGAAGCATCATAAGTCATATCCATTTCTTTACTCCTGTCTGTAAAATCGCACCCTGCTTATCGTTTCGCTTGGTCGCTCCATCAAATTGCGTCATAATCCATTTTCACACAGCAGGCGATCGCCAGTGAACCCGGGCCGATATGACAAGCAACAGACAAAGACAATTGGTCTACATAAATCGGAAACTCCGGATACCGAATCGACAATTCATCGCGCAGTTCCATCGCCGCTTCTTCATTTTGCGTATGTGCGATTTGCAGCCAGATCGCCTTCTTTTTGTAAGCCGCCTTGAAACGTTTCTCTAAATCATGTTGAATTGCTTTTTCCATAATGCTCTTTCCCTGAGCTACCGTTCGTGCTTTGGCAAAGGCATCCAATTTTTCCCCATGGACTTGAAGCACAGGCTTAATTTTTAACAAAGTACCCAAGGCAGCAGCGGCAGGCGTAATACGACCCCCTTTTTTCAAATACAACAAAGTATTTAACATTATGTAAATACTGGATTCAAATTTGTCCGCTTCTAAGATTTGTTTGATTTGCTGCGCAGATTTCCCTCTGTTTGCAAGCTCAACTGCATCCAACACAGATTGCCTCTGCGTAACAGAAATACGTTGATTGTTCACGACTTCCACTCGACCATCAAAATCACGCGCCAACATCATTGCATTTTCACAAGCACCGCTCAAGCCGCTACTCATTGGAATATGGACAACCGAATCATACGTTTTGAGCAAATCGGTCCAGAAGTTACAAACGGTCTCCGGTGAAGGCTGGCTCGTCGCAATGTTCGCGCCATTCGCCAGATGTTCGTAAAATTCCGAAACCGTCAAATTGATATCTTCATAATAAAGAGCATCATCAATATAAAACGGCATGGGTATGACATATACTCCCAAACTCTGTCCTTGAGTTTGTTTGATACCACTGTTGCTGTCTGTAACGATCGCGATTTGGGGCATATGTTCCTCCTATTGTTCCTCACGAGAGTTATTCTCGTAAGTCATCATCATTTCTACCGCCAACTTGGCATCGGCTAAAACATCCGCATCTTCATAGATATCCGCCATATGAAATTCCAGTTCGCCACTCTGACGTATTCCTCGAAAAGCCGTTCTGACGTGAAAATCTCCCGGTCCTCGCAGTTTCAAATCTTGATTGGCTATCTCATAACCATCTGTGTAATCCAATAATACTTTCAGTCTTTCTTGTGTCTTTGCATCTTCTTTGTCGCTGATAAAGATACAATAACTTTGCAATGTACCGCGTCCAACTCGACCTCTCAGCTGATGAAGCTGGGATAATCCGAAGCATTCCGCATTTTCAATCATCATCACTGTCGCTGTAGGATGATTAATGCCGACTTCTATGACAGTGGTGGAAACCAAAATATCAATTTGATGATTCGAAAAGTCCTCCATGATTTGACTTTTTTGGGCTGCTCGCATCTTGCCATGCAGGGATTGGATCCGTATGCCTTGAGGGAGAGCCTGCTGTAATTTGCGTGTATACTCTCCGACATTTTCTTTCAAGTATTCGTCCTCTTCCTCTCCTGCCTCGACCAAAGGGCAGATCACATATACTTGATGCCCCTTGTTGACTTCTTGTTGAAGGAAACGGTAGGCAGTCGGTCGATAAGAAGTATTGACCACACAGGACTTGATTCGTAAGCGATTCGCCGGAAGTTCATCCACCATGGAGATGGGAAGGTTGCCATATATCGTAATCGCCAAAGATCTTGGGATTGGTGTAGCACTCATCGACAAAACATGAGGAATGTTCCCTTTGCGCGCCAATTCATCGCGTTGAACCACGCCGAATCGATGTTGTTCATCGGTGATCACCAGTGCCAATTTGCTAAAGTTTACTTTGCCTTGTATCAAAGCATGCGTTCCGATTGCGAGGTTCGCTTCCCCGCTGGAGAGCAACGAATACGCTTCTCTTTTTTCTTTTGCTGACATCGAACCGGTAAGCAGCACCGGTCGAAATGCCAAATCAAACTTTTCCGTATCTGCTGTAATGGATAGATAGTGTTGTCTGGCTAAAACTTCTGTCGGCGCCATAAAAGCCCCTTGGTAACCTTGTTCTACACAAGCTAACAGTGCCAAAATCGCCAAAATGGTTTTCCCGGATCCGACATCTCCTTGAATCAGTCGATTCATGCAAGAGTCTCCTGCCAAATCCTTACAGATCTGCAACCACACGCTACTTTGCGCATTGGTAAGCGAAAAGGGCAATTGATCTAAATAGCGAGCCGGCATCTGAGGATTGTGTATGGGATATCCATTGGGGTATTCTTGCAGTAATCGCTGTGTGTTATGCAATTCATAAAGAAAATCGTAAAATTCTTCAAACGCGATTCTCTTGACGGCACCTTGAAGCATTCGTTCATTCACCGGGAAATGGATCATACGCATAGCTGTTTCGTGATCCATTAGCGAGAATCGTTCCATTACTTCGGTAGGAAATCGTTCTTTTTCCCAACAAAACCCATCCAACGCCAACCGGAGTGCTTTGTGCATCAGCGTATTGGAGAGTCCTTTCGTGAGAGAATAGATCGGAAGTGTCTTGTGTAAATAGGAAGCATAGTCTGTACTCTGAAACAATTCCGGTTGTTCCATCACAAAGGTAGTACCTTTACACGAGACCAGTCCTCTGAATACAAACTGTGCACCGCGTCGTAATTGATTTTTCAGATAGGGGCGATTGAAAAATGTAATACATAGCGCCGCACTCGAATCACGAACAATCACTTCTAAAATCGTTAGATTGCGAACGATCTTGGTACTTGGGGTACTTGCAATACTAGCTAAAACGCTGCAGCGCTCTCCTGCTTTCAAACGGCTAATCTCAATCGGTGATTCATAGGTGTCATATCTTCTCGGATAATACCTCACCAAATCCGATACCGTTTCAATGGAAAGTTTTTGCAAAAGTGCGGCTGTCTTCTCTCCGATTCCTTTAATTGTCGTTACTTTATCCAATGCTTCCAAGTTCATCCCTACTGTTGTGCTTATTCCACAGAAATAACATAATAGTAAATCGGCTGACCACCAGACTGCAATTCGACGTCACAGTCCGGATACGTTTCCTGAATCATGGTTTGAAGGATTTGCGCATCTTCTTGTGTGACATCGCTTCCATAGTATATGCTGATCAATTCTGATTCATCGTCCACCATAGCGCTCAGCATATTGGCTGCGACATCTTGGAGCGATCTGCCTACCGACAAGATCCCTTTGTCGCCAAGTCCCATGTAGTCGCCTTGTTTGATTTCTTTGTCGTCTATCACGGTATCTCGAACGGCGTATGTCACTTGCCCGGTCTTGATATGCGCGATCTCAGAGAGCATCGAAGCTTCATTTTCATCGGTCGAAAGCTCCGGCATATAATGAATTACCGCCGCGATCCCTTGGGGAATCGTCTTGGTCGGAATGACCAGTACCGTTTTATCCGTGGAAAGCTCTGCCGCTTGATTGGCTGCAAAGATAATGTTTTTGTTGTTGGGCAACAAAAAGACGGTCTGCGCATTTACCTTTTCCACTGCGTCTAAAATATCACCCGTACTGGGATTCATCGTCTGTCCGCCTTCTATGATGTGATCCACTCCCAGACTTTTGAATATTTCATTCATCCCTTCGCCGACTGAAACAGCCAAAAAACCGACGGGACTAGGGGCCTGCTTTTGATTGGCTTCGCGAAATAACACTTCTTGGTGTTCTAAGCGCATATTATCAATCTTCATGCTGGATAGTGGTCCATACCGCAGCGCCCGTTGCAAAATCAACCCGGGATCATTGGTATGTACATGTACCTTGACCACTTCATCGTCAGCCACACATACAATGGAATCTCCCATAGATTCCAAAAAAGCTTTGAAATCCATTTCATTTTTGGCGTTAAAGACTCTTGGATTGGCCGGATCCATCCTAAGTAAAATCATAAATTCGGTACAATAGCCAAATTCGATCTCTGTCTCGGATTGTGCACTCAAATAGGCTTCTCTTCCTTTGGATGGATTCTGTGACTTGAGCGGTTTTTCAAAATGCAGATCAATTTCTTTGCCTTGGTAAGCATTGAGCGCTCCGCGTAAAATCTCAACCAGTCCCTGCCCACCGGAATCCACGACACCAGCTTGCTTCAATACGGGAAGCATATCCG
>JAISHZ010000090.1 GCA_031262285.1 Lachnospiraceae bacterium
AAGAAGCCGTCAAACTGCTGCGCAAGGCATATCGTCACGGGATGCGCTTTTATGATACAGCAAGAGCTTATACAGACAGTGAGGAAAAAGTAGGAGAGGCTTTCCAAGGGGTCAGGAATAGCCTTTACATAGCGACCAAATCAGGCGCTTCCACCGGTGAAGCTTTAAAAAGGGATTTAGAAATTTCTCTGCAAAATCTCCAAACGGATTATATAGATATTTATCAGTTTCACAACCCTGCCGTCTGCCCCAAACCGGGCGATGGAACCGGGTTATACGAAGCCGCATTGGAAGCCAAAGCAAGCGGTAAAATACGCCACATCGGTATCACCAATCACCGCATGAAAGTGGCTTTCGAGGCAATAGAAAACGGGTTATATGAGACCCTGCAATTCCCTTTTTCCTATCTGGCCACGGAACAAGATATACAGTTGGTGGAAGCTTGCAAAGAAGCGAATATGGGGTTTGTTGCCATGAAGGCGCTAAGCGGCGGGCTTATTACCAACAGTGCTGCTGCATATGCCTACATGGATCAATTTGATCATGTCCTGCCCATCTGGGGGATACAGCGAGAAACAGAGCTGGATGAATTCCTATCCTACATGGTCAATGCTCCCCAAATGGACGATACACTACGCGCTATCATAGAGAAAGATAGAGCAGAACTCATGGGTGATTTTTGCCGAGGCTGCGGCTACTGTATGCCTTGCCCGGTAGGAATCGAGATTAATAACAGTGCCCGCATGAGTCTCCTCATCCGTCGCTCCCCTTCCGCCGGTCATTTAACGCCTGCGTCACAAGAAAAAATGAAACGAATAGAAAACTGCCTCCACTGCGGCAAGTGCAAAACAGCGTGCCCCTATGGACTGGACACTCCCGCCCTCCTAGCGAAAAACTACCAAGACTACCGGGAAATACTTGCAGGAAAACCCCTTTCTTAGACAAAACATGACCTTTCGACACTGGTATCATTTTATTACTTTAGAAACATATTTTGATAACAAATCTGCGCCAAACTGCCAATATGCAATAAAACGATTAACGAGATTGCAGTGAAAAAAGCGCGTAGAATCAAAATCGGTACAGCGAGTCGTTCATAGCATTGACGGAGAATTGCAGGATTAGGTTAAAACCTCCCTATTAAATCTTCACACTTCCCATTACGAGCGAAAACAGGAATTACATCAATCGGAGCGTCTATCCGGATCATTTGTCCGCCTTCATATACTTCTCCGGTATGCAAAGCGGTCCACTGCGCTCCTTTGGGTAGATATAGCTCCTTGTGCATCTCGTTTTCATACACCACCGGGGCAACCAACAGATCGCTCCCGTACATATACTGTTCCTTTAAATCCCAGCAGACGTCATCCTCCGGAAATTCATAGAACATCGTCCGCATCACCGGATGTCCTTTTTCGGCAGCTTCTTCCATCAAATGGCGGGTGTATGGCCGCATGGCCTCTCGCAGTCGGATGTATTTTACCAGAATCGGGGTGTTCTGCTCACCGAAGCTCCACACCTCATTATCGCCGCCCGAAAACAAGGTCGGCGTACCATCCGCAAACTGAGGGATAGATCTATTTCCGTCACGATCCCCATGAAGGCGCATAACCGGACAAAAGCATCCCCATTCAAACCATCTGACCAAAAGTTGACGGAACTTTTCGTCATCCGGATTCCCGCCGGAAAATCCGCCGATATCAGTAGTCCACCACGGTATACCGGCGATTCCCATATTGAGTCCTGCGCAGAGTTGGCGTCGCAGCGTTTGCCAATCACTATGGATGTCTCCGCTCCACACCAACGCACCATAGCGCTGCGAACCTGCCCAAGCACAGCGGATCAAATTCACGATTTTGTCCTGTCCGGCAGCTTTTTGTCCTTCGTAAAATGTTCTGGCAAAAAACTGCGGGTACAGATTGCCGATTTGGATGTTTGGTCCCAGATAATATCTGTAATTGTCAAAATCATAAACGGAATACTCCGGCTCGGCTTCATCCAGCCAGAATACTTGGATCCCTTTATCATAGTAGTTCTGCTTGCACTTTTCCCACACATAGTCCCTGGCCTTGGGATTGGTGGCATCATAGAAGGTGCTTTCTCCGCCAAAGCGCATGGCAATCTCAACACCCCGCTCGGTCTTGACGAGATACCCTTTTTGTCTCATTTCATGATAATTTTCACTTTCCAGATCAACTTGCGGCCAAACACTGACCATCAATTTCATTCCCATATCAGCCAGTTCAGTTACCATTTTCTCCGGGTTCGGAAAGAATTCGTCAATAAACCTAAAGTCTCCCATCTTTGGCCAATGGAAGAAATCGCAGACGATGACATCCACCGGAATCCCCAGACGGTAATATTCTCTTGCCACACTCAAAAGCTGTTCTTGATTCCAGTAGCGCAATTTGCATTGCCAGAATCCCATGCCGTATTCCGGCATCATCGGGGTCTTCCCCACCGCCCCCGCATATGCTTGTTCGATCTTAGCGGGGGTATCACCGGCAGTGATCCAGTAATCCATTTGCCTACAATTCCCGGCATGCCATATCGTGGTGTTCTTGCCGAAGTTCACCTGCCCGATTGCCGGATTATGCCATAGAAAGCCGTATCCCAGACTGGAAAGTACAAATGGTACACTGGCCTGGGAATTGCGATGTGCCAGTTCCAGATTGCAGCCCTTGATATCCAGAAAGTCCTGTTGGTACTGTCCCATTCCAAAGAGTTTTTCCTGTGGGTTAGATGCAAAAGTAACCGTCAATTGAAAATCGCCGCCTAAAATCGGTTGAAAATTGCGGCTGTAGAGATTCAGCGCGCCGCCATGATTTATTTCAGACAGCAGCAGCTCGTCTTTTTGATTATAAAAGGAAACGCGACATCTATGTCTCCAGCCATCCGTCTGCATCACGGCTCGGAGTTTGCCGTTTGTGATTTCTGCGCGGTATTCCTCGACTTGAATCTTCGCTTCTACCGGTTCGCATGGCAAAAGAGCATAATCACTGTCTTCGATTTCTCTCATCATCGATGCCCGTACGCGAAAGCTATTTGCTCCCCAAGGCTCAATTTGCAGCGTTTCGCCATCGTACTCGTAAATGAGAGCGTTCCATGCTTGTCTCAATGTTTTCATGATATTCTCCTCTTATCTTCAATTGGTTTACTTTCGCAATTTATAACTGTTGCATAAAAATATGTATGAACCAATACTAACACAAAGAAGCCGAAAAACCTATGTTGTCAGAATAATTATGAAATTTTTTTTCATAACATATATTCGCACTTCGCCCCATGTCATAATTTCAGTGTACAATGAGTGTCTTTTGGGTTAAAATAGGAAAGTCCCCATCTTAATTCTGGGTTTGACAAACATGGCAATGGAAACGAGAGGTGAACGCATGAAAAAGAAAAAGATAAAGAAGAAAAGGTCTTTCAGAGAAATTATCAAAGACATTCCAATGTACTTATGGGTTGTAGATACATTTATTGTTTTGCCATTGAT
>JAISHZ010000098.1 GCA_031262285.1 Lachnospiraceae bacterium
AGGATAGAGCGCTCGCCTCCTAAGCGAGAGGCCGGAGGTTCAAATCCTCTCGGGAACGTATCGAAAAGTGCCGGATGAACGTCCGGCACTTTTATCAAGCAAGCAACTATTGTTTCAAAAGGATTTCACGAAGGAGAGGTATTGTAATGGATTTTTTACTGGAAGGATTAATGGCCATCACTCCCGCACAATTAATCATGTATGCGATTGGAGCTTTCTTGATTTATCTGGCGATTAACCGCGACTTGGAGCCGGTGCTGCTTTTACCAATGGGTTTTGGATGTATTTTGGTAAATTTACCTCTTTCGGGCGCATTAAATCAGGTATTACCCGGCATTGGCAAGACAAGCGGTATCGTGGAGTGGATGTTCGAAGTCGGTATCGAAGCGGCGGAAGCTATGCCTTTGCTTTTGTTTATCGGAATTGGTGCGATGATAGACTTTGGTCCGCTGTTAGCAAGTCCTAAAATGTTTCTCTTTGGTGCAGCGGCACAATTTGGGATCTTTGCCGCATTGCTCGTAGCCGTTTTGTTTGGCTTTGACTTACGCGATGCAGCATCCATTAGTATCATCGGCGCTGCGGATGGACCGACCTCTATCTTGGTATCACAAGTATTAGGATCAAAGTATATTGGTCCGATCGCCGTGGTGGCGTATTCTTATATGGCATTGGTACCGATGATACAACCTTTGGTCATCAAAGGTTTAACCACCAAAAAAGAACGGATGATACGGATGGAATATAAGCCTGCAAATGTTTCCAGAAAGGCAAGGATTTTGTTTCCGATCATTGTAACTGTTGTGGCAGGGATGGTCGCGCCACAATCTGTCTCTTTGGTTGGATTCTTGATGTTTGGGAATCTCCTGCGCGAATGTGGTAAGTTGGATAATCTTTCACGAGCAGCACAAGATATCTTATCCAATTTGGTATCGTTGCTATTGGGTATCACAGTATCATTTAGCATGAGAGCGGATACCTTTGTGACATTTGATACGATTTTTATCATGTTGATTGGACTTAGCGCATTTGTCTTTGACACAGCGGGCGGCGTATTGTTTGCAAAATTGCTCAACCTCATTACTCCCAAGAATAAGGTAAACCCGATGATCGGTGCAGCAGGTATTTCTGCATTTCCGATGGCGGCGAGAGTAGTGCAAAGACTCGCGGGTAAAGAAGATCCAAGCAATATACTCATCATGCAAGCAACAGCGGCAAACGTCTCCGGGCAGATCGCATCCGTTGTGGCTGGTGGTGTTATTCTGAAAGTAGTGTCTTCTCTTTTAGGATAGGAACTAACGCCATGAGCGTGAAGTGTAACGTGTTAAGAAGATTACTATTCTTAGGCTGTATCTGCGTAGGGATACAAGAAAGCGAGGAATGAATAGATGAATATGGAATTAATCAATCAAGCGTTGGAAGTCATGTGGAAGGGAATGGCCAGCATTTTTGCCGTAATTCTCATTCTCACTTTGATCGTCTTCCTACTCAATAAATTTTTAAAAGATTGAAAATCATCGGAAGAATAGATCAACAGCGAGAGCGTTGCCAGTGATGGAGAAGAAAATGCCGGAAGATCGTTTGATAGCTCCTATGAGCAGGGTACACATGATACCCATGGATGTGGTAAATGGATTTGATGTCAGACCCGGTATGTATGAAGTGAACGGTGCCACAGCGATACCTTGCGGAGTGAATTTCACAGTGCATTCGTTTGGAGCAACTTCCTGTGAATTGCTATTGTATAACAGGCATGAGAAAGAACCTTACGCAATTTTACAATTTCCGGAACAGTATAAAGTTGGGAATGTGTATTCGATGATCGTATTCGGACTGAATATTCAAGAGTTTGAATACGCCTATCGCTTAGATGGTCCATACAATCCACGTAAAGGATATTTGTTTCGCAAAGAAAATGTACTGCTTGATATTTACGCGAAAGCAGTTACCGGGCAAAGTCAGTGGGGGACTGACACAGAAAGAGACAGTCACTATCGTGCTCGAGTGGTAAAGGATGATTTTGACTGGGGAAAGACGACTAACCCACTGATTCCCATGGAGGATTTGATTATCTATGAACTTCATGTAAGAGGATTTACGAAGCATGAGAGTTCAGAGGTAACCCTTCCGGGCTCTTTTTCGGGAGTGATGGAAAAGATTCCGTATTTCAAACAACTGGGTGTGAACGCTGTGGAATTGATGCCGATTTTTGAATTTGATGAAATGCAAGGATCGAGGCAAATCAATGGACAAGCGTTGCCGGACTACTGGGGGTATAATACCGTCAGCTTCTTTGCACCAAATACCAGTTATGCGGGAGTGCAGGAATACAATCGAGAAGGCAGAGAGTTAAAGAATCTCATACGAGCCTTGCACGAAAATGGGATGGAATGCTTTTTGGATGTTGTATTTAATCATACAGCAGAAGGGAATGAGCAGGGACCTACCTTTTCTTTTAAAGGCTTTGATAACAACATTTACTATATGCTGACACCTGAAGGGTATTACTACAATTTCAGCGGTTGCGGAAATACGCTAAATTGCAATCACCCTATTGTACAACAGATGATCTTAGAGTGTTTACGGTATTGGACGACCGCATACCATATTGATGGATTTCGCTTTGACTTAGCCAGTATATTGGGCAGAAGTGAAGATGGTTCTCCAATGAGTAAGCCGCCGCTTTTGCAATCTTTGGCGTTTGATCCGATCTTGGGCAATGTGAAGCTGATTGCGGAAGCATGGGATGCGGGTGGATTGTATCAAGTAGGAACCTTTCCTGCATGGAAAAGGTGGTCAGAGTGGAACGGAAAGTACCGCGATGATATGCGCAATTACTTGAAAGGTGATTACGGCTTGAGCGAGGTAGCAGGCAACAGGATCACCGGTTCTCGTGATTTGTATGCACCGGAATATCGAGGAAATAATGCGTCGGTGAACTTTATCGATTGCCATGATGGCTTTCCGTTATGGGACATCTATTCTTACAATCAAAAACACAATGAAGCAAACGGTTGGAACAACGCAGACGGTAGCAACGACAATCGAAGTTGGAATTGCGGTGTCGAAGGAGAAACGAATCAAGAAGAGATACTCCATCTGCGTAGGAAACTGGTGAAAAACGCGATCACAGTCCTAATGCTGAGTCGGGGCACTCCCATGTTTTTGTCCGGAGATGAATTTTGCAATTCGCAATATGGAAACAACAATGCTTATTGCCAAGATAACGAGATCTCTTGGTTAAATTGGAAAGATCTTGTGAAAAATCAAGAAATGTTTCGTTTCTTTTCTTATGTGATTTATTTCCGAAAAACACACGATGTGGTAAGGCGTTTTAGCGGTTCTTGTTCAATCGGATTTCCGGAAATCACCATCACACCGCAAACGGATACTTGTAAAGTACTACGTATTTTATATGCCGGACGCAATCGAAATCGATCGCAAGACGAATTGATATATTTGGCAGTGAATGTGTTTTGGGAAAAACAAGAGTTTCAATTACCGGATGTACCTACGCCGCTCCGTTGGTATATTGCGATTGATACCGGTGAGAGATATCTTCCGCAATCGTTTGCAGGGAAAGACGAATTGGTGGAAGTATCACAGTTATCGATACAGATAGAACCTCGCAGTGTTTGCGTATTTGTTGGAAAATAACAGTTATGAAGAAGATCGAGTGCGAAGGGAAGATCCTCACAATCGCGCTCGATCTTCTTATTTCCATTTTATTGAATTCAGAAAAACAATTGTTACAATTCACGCGTTCGCCAATCTACATTCTAAGGCATTGTTTCCCGGACGAAACGAACAGAGTAGGGGACAGTTCTGGGTGTTAGACTCTCTGGGTGTTCCGATGAGCCCAGAGAGTCTAACACCCAAAACTGTCCCCTACTCTGTTCGTTTCTGTTCACTGATAATCGTTATACGTAGATCAGCAAACGCCTAAATGGTAACAAACAATTCTATCAAAATAACGAATTCTAAACTTTCTATATTCGAAGCTTTCTAAACTATAAGCTTCTATTTCGAAGCTTTCTTTGATGATATTTCTTCCTTGGCTTTTCCGCTCTTGGGAACCAGGAAAAAGCAAATTAAAAATGCAACGGCATATAGTGCAATCGTTAAATATAATACATTTTGATAACCGACAGGATTAATGCTATTGCCGTGATCATCCGTCGTAAAGTCACCTGTGTGTTTTACGATATAGCTTGCGATTTGATTACCGGTTAGTCCTGCTACTGCCCATGCGGACAGACACAAACCGTGAACGCGACTAATCGATTTCATACCGAAATGATCACTTAAAAGAGAAGGAACACTGCTAAAACCACCGCCATATCCGGTATTGACGACAAAGAGTAGTATGATCACGACTACAGGAATACTCTTCGTGATTCCTTGTGTGAGAACGACTAGCCCAGTAAATGCGACAGAGGATAAGAAAATGATCTTGTAGATTGTATTTCGATCTTTTAGACGATCTCCCAACGCGGATAATCCCAAACGTCCTCCTGCGTTAAAGACAGCCGTCAAAGCACTGATGACGCTTACCGCAGAAGCAAGGCCAATTGCTTTGACAATACTCTTTTCTTGAGAAATGAGAGCCAAACCGCAGGTAATGTTGATATAGAACATGAACCAGATCGCGATAAATGTCTTGTTTTTCAAAATTGCAGAAACGCTCTCAGACGCAGTTTTTTCGTGAGATTCTACCCAACCATCGGGTTTCTTCAATAACAAGTGTCCAAGGAACATCAGTACAAAATACGCGATTGCCAAAATATAGAACATCCAAACCAATCCAACTGTGTCTTGTAAGACCTCCATGATAGGACTGGCTATGACTTTCGCCAATCCAAATCCTGCGATGGCAAGTCCGGTCGCGAGACCTTTTTGATCACTAAACCATAACATCAGTGTTTTGACCGGAGAAAGATATCCGGTACCGAGTCCGATACCCATGATAACACCATAAAAAAGGAAAATTCCGATTACGGAAGCCGTGGTACCAATCGAGGGATACAAGGAGATGACAAGTCCTGTCCCTGCCATACCGATCGAGAAGCAGATCGTGGCGATTAAGGAAGCTTTGTGAACATCACGTTCCACAAACGGTCCAAGGAAAGCGGCTGACATACCGAGAAAAAAGATGGCGAGACTAAATGCCCATTCGATAGTGCTCTTTTCAGCACCGATCGTAGATGCTATCGATTCGGAAAAGAGAGACCAACAGTATACAGTACCAATACTGCAATGAAGTAATAATGCCGGAATCGCGGCACGAACCCATTTGTTTTTGCGTGCCGCAGCGATCCACCCTCCGGAAGTTTCTTTGTCACTTGTAGATGACGTACTCATGTAAGCTCCTCTCTGCTCAATTCGGGCGAACTATTTAAGCGACATAAAGGCGATGCCTTTCAAGTAGCCGCTTAGGTCGTTTGTAAGTGATGTGCGCGGTTTGATCTGCGCGCCTTACACATT
>JAISHZ010000169.1 GCA_031262285.1 Lachnospiraceae bacterium
CGGGGATTTCAAGATTTTCTAAAAACTCTATCACCTCCGGAAACTGCATCATACTGAATGTGCTGATATCCATCCCACCTACGGTGATAGAAAGTCGCGATGCTTTCAAGCGTGAACCATGACAGTCTGGGCAAATCTTTTCAACCATGGCTTCTTTCACATAAAACGGTTCATCCGCGTCGGCATTACCGGCTTTGTGAATATATCGCCTGTACCAACTTTCCAACTCATGAATGAAACCTTTAAAGGGAAAACTTCGACCGACGATCCAGTTTTGCTTCTGCATAAATGGCGGTTGTACCATAGCGACCGATTCACCGTTAGTCCCATAATAAAGAATTTCGCGGATATGATTGGGAAGCTCGCAAAATGGTGTATCCAACGAAAATCCATATTTTTCAGCTAAGCTATAGATTACAACGGTTCGATAACTGTTCGTCGATTGTGTATTAAACAAAACGTTTAGTAACGCTCCCTTCATAATGCTTTTGTGTGGGTTGGGAACCAAAAAACGCGGTTCCGCTATATTGGAAGAGCCAACACCCATACAAGTGTCACAGGCACTTGTGGGATTGTTGAACGAAAAGTGATAGGGTTGCAGCTCACATAGGATGTAGTGGTGTTTTGGGCAGCCTAATGTTTCTAGAATACCGCTTGGGGACTTTCCTTCTGTATCTTGTATATTCAACCGTATCATCAGTTCATCATCCATATTGTTCACGACAGCCTCAATGGATTTTGCTACTTGTAGATAAGCATCGCTTTTTACATTCACTCTGTCCAGCAAAATCTCGATGTGGTAATCCTTACTATCCTCAAGCTCATAAGGTTTTTCGGAAAGATCGTAAGGCTGATGATCGATGAGTAGTCGCTTATATCCTTTTTGGCGAATCTTCTCTAATAGAAACTCATAATCTTCACCGTATGTTTTCTTCGCCGCAGTGTACAACTCTACCACGGTTCCCTGCGGCAATGAAGTAATATACTCAGCCATCTGCGCCGCACTGACGGGTTCCAATTCATGACCGCAATCAGGACACTTGCCTTTGCCGATTGTTGCGAACAGTAACCGTAAATAATCATTGATATCCGTAACGGTTCCGATTGTGGAACGAGGGTTGCTGTTCCCTTTTTTCTGTTCTATCGCGATAACGGGAGACAATCCTCGAACATAGTCGACATTTGGCTTTTTCACTTGACCGATACGACTCTTGGCGTAGTTTGACACAGAGCGTAAAAATCTCCGTTGAGCTTCGCCATAGATGACATCAAACGCCAGCGACGACTTGCCTGATCCCGACACGCCGGTAATGACAGTCAATTTATCCTGTGGTATCTCTACGCTGATGTTTTTTAAGTTATTTTCTTTTGCGCCGATCACCTCAATGACTTCTCTTTTTTCAAACATTCTTATGGTCCTCCTTTGCAATATAGAAATAGGCTTTTTCATCTAGTGTCAGTTTACTGTTCTTGAATAAGCGAACGGGGTGTGTGGCTTGTATCAATACGCCCTTTTCCACTAAATATTCAACGGGAACGCGCCCACAGTGTTGGTGGATATGAGAAACCGTCTTTACTTCACCGTCACTTAAAAAACGAACGATATGTTTGCTCCACCAATCTATATGTTGCATGAGATAGTCATCTAACCTCTTTAAAGTATCGATAACATCTGCTTTCGACATAACAGTCGTGCTTGGTTTGACATATAACTCCTCCATGAGCCGGGGATTTAACTCCTGCGCTCGAATAATCGCTTCACGATTGGGATTTTCTCCATGTCGTATCAACTCCATCTCGGCAACAACAGCAGCGCATAATTGTAAAAATCGCTGGGCATACAAAGGGTTGTCTAGAACTGTAACTTGTTTTTCGGCTTTGTACATCCAGTCAAGTAACCCCCCTATCTTTTTGGCATATGCCTTTGGCGCATCGTCTTCTCCGATTTTGCGTGCTTCCTCAAAAAGTTGATATAGGGATTCATCCTTGGAGTACACTAAAATACCTCCGCCATATTTGCCATGATCATAACCACCCCTCAATTTTTGCAGATCATTCTTAAATTGTGCCAGTTCTCCGATCGCGTTAATATTGATCTCAATGCCCTCCTCTTCAATGACATAATCCCGATATGGTGCGAATTCTGTGCCGTCTCGCACGATGAGTTCCACATCAATATCACTTCTTTCCCAAATCGTTCCATATGCCAAGCTACCATATAGCAATATCGCAACCACATGGGGGTCTTTTTGGATACGCGTGACAAAGCTGTTCAACGCTTGTAAATGCTTCTCTCTCTGAGTCATTTCATTCTCTCCTATTCTGTAAACGAATTGTCGGCTACGGCTTGCATTCAACACCTCATTCGACAAAAGAGCAAATTAAAACACCCTGTGACAATTTTGCTTCGGTTTGTGAATCCGAATCCAATTTGAAACAGGGTGCTAATTTTGATTTTTATTATGTAATTTGCGGTTTGGGTTTTACTTTGGGTTTTACTTTGGTTCCAACTATCGAACTGCTTATGAACTCGCCATCGTTCTCGTCTTACAAGCATAAAATGTCCTCCTTGAAAACACCTCGTAAGTATAGTTCGTCTTGTATAGTAAGTCAACCCTGAAATTACCCCCTGTTATTAACGTATGATAATTTCATACCTAAAAATGAACGTATTAAATTTGCAGACCCCTGGGAAAGCTTGAGGTATGAGAATTATGTTGATCGAAGCGTAAGAAACAAAACAGAAATCATCTGGATATATATAAAAGGATAAATCATAGTTGACATTAGGTGCGTTATTTGTTACCCTTTCATCAGTCCAACAGATTCTTATCTATTGTTCTAAGTTCTATTACCGGCGTTTCAGCCACAATTCAAAAAAATGGTTACTGTTCAATCCCTAACCGATTAGGCTTTCCCTAGCTATAAATCCGTGAGTCAAAAAACTTAATAAAAATACATTA
>JAISHZ010000180.1 GCA_031262285.1 Lachnospiraceae bacterium
GTTCTAATCTCAACAGAACTTATAACACCAAAAACTCCCTTCGGCTCTGTGCGGTTCTGTGCTTCGATAAGCTTAAAAAGTGAAACCGGTGAATGTGTGAATCAATGTCATTAACCTAAAACTTCTAATACAAACGCTAACCACGAAAATCGGTAATGAATCACTTCTCTTTTCGGTGTTTCGATGCTTTAATGCTTAAGAAAATAACATTGCGCGTGAATATTAACGCTACTTTGTTATATTTCACGCGTTAACTAATCAACGTTTATAGATTATCGATGCACTGAACTGTACAGAGCCATGGGGAGTTTTGGGTGTTATACGTTCTGTGGAGATGAGACCAAGTGAAAATGGGCGCTTGCTTCTACGCGCATTTTCACTGTCATGAGCTCATCGGAACGCCCAGAGAGTCTAACACCCAAAACTCCCCACGGCTCTGTGCGGTTCGTCCGGGGAAACATTTCCTTCAAACGTAGATCGCCGAACGCCTGAATAGTAACACATACTTTGATGGAACTGAAATTTACCCTATGAAAACTGTTGTATATTCAAATATGCCGTGTTAATATTTTCGTAATCGGAAATTACGATATATCGGTCTTTTGACATTCTAATGATGATTTTGGAGGGAAAACAGGATGAATACGCGCAGACTTTTTAGATTGAGAACTATCTTTACCCATCTTTTACTTTGCTCCATCCTACTGTTTGGATGCGTGGCACAACCCGATGAGGCTGCCTCCTACTGGAGTGAGGAAAGTGCATGGGCTTATTTCGCGCAAGGAGATGACTTGGCAGCAGATTTGTTTCTGGTCGCGCCTACCGTATATATGGGGCGAGACGGTGGTTACAATATGTCCCTAACCGATGAAGACACCAAAGAAAACTTTGTAGGTGCTCTGAACATGGAAAAAGGAATCTACGAAGACACCTTATGTATGTACGCGCCTTATTATCGTCAAGCTGCACTTACGGTCTACGAGATGACAGAGGGTTCTGATGAGTACTTTGAGATTGCTTATGAAGATGTTTCTGCCGCGTTTATTTACTATTTAGAAAACTTGAACGATGGTAGACCCTTTGTCCTTGCGGGTTTTTCCCAAGGTTCCGATATGTGCCTACGTCTGTTGAAAGATTATTTTCATGAAGCTGATTTACAATCACAGTTGATTGCTGCTTATCTCATCGGTTGGGGGATTACCGATGCTGATTTAGAGGAGTATCCTCACCTTATGATGGCAACGGGGGAAGCAGATACCGGTGTCGTTGTTTCCTTTAATTCAGAGTCTGTAGATATTGAAACATCTATGATCGTGCCGGATGCTACTTATGGGATCAATCCTCTCAATTGGCGCACCGATAGTACTGTGGCTGATCGTTCTTTGAATTTAGGTGCTTGCTTTACTGATTATAGCGGAACCATCGTTTCGCAAATCCCTGAATTTTGCGGAGCTTATTTAGACCCCGTGCGGGGTACTCTGAAAGTGACGGATGTGAATCCAGTGGACTATCCTTCCTCCTTGACCCTCTTTCCGACAGGCGTATATCACTTATATGATTACCAATTCTTTTATCGCAACTTACAACAAAATGTTCAAACCAGAACAGCCGCTTATCTACAGGCGCATGGATCATAACTATGCGAACGGCAAATTGTTGCGATGTTGTCGCAACAATTCATATACAGCAATTCACAAATAGAGACTCCGCACTTCATTGATATAAAATAACATTGTAACCGCGAGGTGGGAACCCCAAGGAGGCAGTGTAAGTGAACCAAGCAGATGTAGAAAAAGCGCTCGATTATATCAACCGCAGATTAACTGAGTGTATCACGCTTGAAGAGATCGCGAAATATTGCGGGTATTCCGCGTTTCACTTTTCACGTGAATTTACAAAGCAAACCGGCATGGGTGTGTTTGACACGATGATTAAAATGCGTATGAATCGTGCCAAATCAATGCTAACCTCTTCCTCAAAATCGGTGTTGGAAATAGCACTTGAAAGCGGGTATGAAACACACAATGGATTCACGACCGCTTTTATAAAATGGATCGGGTGCAATCCCACCGTTTATCGGGTTCACGAAAACAAATCGAAACAATATGAAAGGCAGGAGCCAAATTTGAAAGCAAAGAATCTTTCAAACTCCTTGATGAGTACGCAGCGCCTAACGCGTGAAGGACATACGCGAGGCGTGCAGATGGGAGCGTCTATGGAAAATACAGTGATACGGTTTTGGCGCATGTAGGATGTGAATGATATTTGGGAGAATGTTTTCTCACGTAATACACCGGAAGAAATTAAAGCAAGAATCCGCGAAGATTTAAAGAAGCTTGAAGAAAAAACTGGCTTTCATGTAGTCGCACAAGTAAATGGGGTTGTTGTCGGAACACTGGGTTGTTTGAGAGTTAACGCATGGGCGCGTAACGCGCAGCTTTGTGATTTCGTCATACATCCGAATTATCAAGGGAAGGGATTAGCGCGATTATTGCTAAATGGATTGATCGAAGAAATGAAAACACATTTATCTGAGAATAATCCGGTTTCTATGCTGATGACATGCACTGGTGCTGAACCGGAAAATCAAATTGTTGTTCAAAAATACAAAACGCTTGGATTTCGCGAGGCGATTACAGCAGGTGGCTTGATTTATCTGGTGATGGCAGTGTAAAACACCACACGAAACATTGAACATCCGTTAAAAGTGGATGTTCAATGTTTCGCTACTTACGACAATAGACAAAACGCTTTTCTAAAGTATCTACAGCTTGCTGACTTATCTTATCTGAAACTGCATCGCAGTTTATCTTATCCATTCTATACGAATATTTTCGCTCTTCTCAATGGTGTCAAATTCGTGATGATCACTTGATAGTAATATGCCGCCGCTTACTACTGCTTCTGCAAGTGCAACAGAATCAGCAAGAGAAATTTTGTAAGTTGCTTTGAGCCGTCCGGCTTCGACAAATATCTCATCATTTATCTCTGCATTTATTGATATTGGTTGTTTTAAAAATTCTGATACCATAATTTCTGCTTGTTCCTTGCCTATCACGCGGTAGGTATCGTAGTAAACCTCCAATAGATTCAACCTGTGCATAGAAATGGTGGCATTGCCTTTATAAGCGGCATTCAGTGCAGCTGCAACATTTTCTGCGCCGGGTTCATCTTTTAGAATGGCGACAAGGGCACAAGCATCAAGTACATAATGCTTCATCGGTCTAACTCCTTCTCAGCGTGTTTACGTTCCAAAAAATCATCTGTGGACATTTCGTCGAATTCCGTAAACAATCCACGTAAACCAACAGTGCAATCTGTGTTGATCATATTTTCGTTTATAGGCATGAGTTGAATCATACCATGCAATTCTCTCACGCGAACTCTTTCAGTTGGTATATGACGAAAAAGAAAATCGGGTAATGCTCGTGTACTCATAACACTATCACTCATCTCTACTCCTTATCTCACTTTTTTAAAGTGGGTCTCATATTATGATTATGCTTATAACCGTTTAATGTTGGATAGGTTAATGCGATAATCGACAAAGAAATGGATCAGCGACTCATTGTGGCTTCTATCGCCAAGTATACTTTAATCGTACGTAAAACACAATGGCTTTTATGAATATAAACAAAACCTATCTCAACACTTTTTGCGCTTTGAGCTTTTGATAGCTAGGTCATAATAACTGGCGATCATCCTATTGGTATAGCGAATATGGCTGATACCGATTATTATTGGTAGTATAGCTTGGTATATGCGCCAGTCCGCGACTTGCGAATGCTGCTTGGATGTTAAATTTCGTGAGGTTCGCTACATCATCCCATTCTTCTATTTCTTGTGGTGTCAGCCATAAAATCTCACTGATTTCATTTCCATCAGCTCTTTCTACGCCGCTCACATAGTCTGCTCGAAAAACGACATACCAGTCGTGCATATTAAAACGCACACTAATGATTTCATGCGCTTCAATCACAATTCCGGTTTCCTCCATGTATTCGCGTTTTAACGCATCTTGCGGCGACTCGCCAACATGGCAGTATCCGCCCGGAATGATTAATCGACCTTTGCCGACTCCATAGGTATGACGTGCCACAAGCACTTTCCCATCTCGGATGACGACCGCAGCAACACCTTGTCCGTAGTTCTCCATCGGCGGCATAGGCGAGGTACGCCCAAAGTAGTCATCTGCCAGAATGCCGTATTGCGCTTTGTCGCAGGTTTCGCCTAGTCCATTTACCCACGATTGACGAGAAGTACCTTCATATTGCATACCACATTTGCGCATGAGCGTGCCGCTGTTTTGATTACGCGGGTCATGATAACCTTGTTGACGATTGACGCCAACTTGCTCAAACATAAAGCTAAGTACGGCGGACAGGACTTCCGTCATAAGTCCTTGATGCCACCATTGTTTGCCAATCCAATACCCCACGCCGCCGTGCGGATTGGTTGAGGTATCAATGACACCGATGGGTTCGCCTAGCGATTTTAAGATGATGACCCATTGGTAATACTCGGGATTTGCGTAGCTTTCCACCCACTTGGAAATGATCGCTCGTACACCCTCAAGGGATGTTATTGATGACCATGTCATATATCTTGTGACTTCCGGATCGGCTGCGCCGTTTTGGAAGAGCGCTTGTGCATCAGAAATTTGCACGCGCCGCAGGAGTAGTCGATTCGTTTCCAGATTCACAGTGCCTAAATGCGTCATGCGTGAAACCTCCGTTTGGATTGACTGGATTATTATCGGTAAGTATAACACGTAATATGTAATATACATATCATAGGATTTTCGAAAACATTAAACTGATCCGTTTTGCGATAGGTGATTTCTTTCAATCGATCTTTCTAATATGTAGTTCCCGGAAGTTTGACAGCTAAATGACTTTTAAACTTCTTACAAATCACCCAAAACCCTTATAAATCCTGCATCCTAGGATTATTTTTTTGTCAAGTTTTGTGCATTTATATGTAGAT
>JAISHZ010000216.1 GCA_031262285.1 Lachnospiraceae bacterium
GTGAAGGTCGCTTTAAAGATGCCGCTACAATGCTCAATTACGGATTTGGCGTAAGTGATATCTACATAGATGAGAATATAACGCCGCTTCCCTCCCTTATGGTAGAGGGTGGCGTGGAAGAAATGGTAGATCTTCATTATCAAAGCCCTTTTTACTACCTGGATACGGAGGGGAATTCTCTCGATATGGTAGAAAAGAGCATAGAGTTGCCGGAATTGGTGAAAGCGCCTGTGATGGAAGGTGATACTGTCGGCAGAGCGGTCTATCGTCTAGGAGATGTGGAGATTGGAGAGATCCCGATCGTGTTTTCCCAAGATGTAGACAAAGCAGGTTATAAATATTATTTGTGGGATGTTATTTTACAGGCGTTATTGTAACACGAGAAAACTAGTATCATTGAGTCTAATGAACCTCATGTTATGAATTCGCCGGATTACAGGAACATACCTACCATCGCTGACGACATAACGACAATGCTATATATCACAGGGTAATGGATAGAAAAGAGGGAGGCGGATGACGCAAGGACTTTTGTTTATCGGGATAGTAGTGGTAATCGGGTTGCTTTGGATCGCAATCTATGATACGTCGCGTTTTGTCATCGTTCACTATACCGCGAAAGACCCCAAAATCAAAAAGTCCTTTCGTGTCGTCCTTTTATCCGATCTTCACAACAAACAATATGGTATTCATAACAGCAGACTCCTCCATGCGATTCGTTCTCTTTCCCCGAATGGCATCTTGATCGCCGGAGATATGGTGACCGCGACCAAGTCAGTGCAAACTGAGTGTGCGATGGCACTTTTGACTGAGTTGGCAAAGGATTATCCAATTTATTATGCGAACGGCAACCATGAACAAAAGCTAAACTTTTTAACAGGAGCTGCGTTAGAAAAGGCGCAAATCTATATGGAACAAATCCATGCGCTATCTATTCACAGTGTAAACAATCAATCCTACCGCTTATCTGAACAAAATATTGTGATATCCGGTTTGGAAATGGATCACGATTATTATTTTCGGTCGGATGCGCCAAAGATGGATGCAGCTTATTTACAAGGGCTTTTGGGTGAGTCGCAGCAAGAACAGTATCATATATTGTTGGCACACAATCCACAATACTTTCCACAATATGCGGAATGGGGAGCGGATTTGGTACTTTCCGGACATATTCATGGTGGGATTATTCGCATTCCGGCAGGTAGGGGACTGCTTTCGCCTACGATTCGTTTTTTCCCCAAATACGATGGTGGATTGTTTGAACAAGGGAAGTCAAAAATGATTTTGAGCAGGGGAATCGGGTATCATTGTATTCCGTTTCGATTATTCAATCCCTCTGAAATTGTGGTGATTGATTTTCGATCATCGGATCAATCCGAGGTGATTCTCGATAAATAGGATCCTATTGGCGCTTACGGTGTTCATAGCAATATGTGGCGCACATTACTGTGCGATTTGACGAATGCGATAGAAGCACACAGGAGAGAAACTATGTCGATCCCAATCAAACTGGAAGTGTTTGAAGGTCCTTTGGATTTTTTGCTTCATTTAATTGATAAAAACAAGGTCGATATCTACGATATCCCTATAGTCATTATTACAGAGCAATATCTGGAATATGTCCGCACGATGCCTTCTCAAGACATGAATGTCATGAGCGAATTTATGGTCATGGCAGCGACATTGATTGATATCAAATGTCGTATGCTACTACCGAAAGAAACGAATGAAGAGGGTGTAGAAGAAGATCCCAGAGCAGAACTGGTGCAAAAACTTTTAGAATACAAAATGTTCAAATTCGTATCGATGCAATTGCGCGAAAAGCAGATAAACGCACAAAGAAATCTCTACAAAGCACCGACCGTACCGCAAGAGATCCTTGCGTATCGACCACCCATTGACTACGATACGCTTTTGGGAACTCTGACGTTGTCAAAACTGCGTTTGATTTTTAGCTTTGTGTTAAAAAAGCAAGAAGATAAGACTGATCCCATTCGAAGTAAATATGGCAATGTTGAGAAAGAAGAAGTGGACATGGATGCGAAAATGCTATTTGTGGAAGCATACGCAAAGTCGCATGAAAGCTTTGATTTCCGAAGTTTATTAGAAGGACAAGCAACCAAAATGCAGATGATCGTTACCTTTTTGGTGATTTTGGAATTGATGAAAGTCGGAGCAATTACCATTTTTCAAGATCAAAATTCAGAGGAGCTTACGATCAAATCACATATACATACAGACCAAGGAGTAGAGTCCTTGGCATCAGAATGAGGAACTTATGGATAGAAATGAAGCAAAAGCAGCAATAGAAGCCATTCTTTTTATGATGGGAGATTCCGTTGAGATCAGCAAGCTATCTGATGCCATCGGTACGGAGAAAAATGTGATCAGAGGGCTCATTGACGAAATGCAAATAGACTATGAGAAAGAAGATCGCGGTATTTATATCAAGCATTTTGATAATGCCGTTCAATTGTGTACAAAGGAACAGATGTACGAGTATATGATGAAAGCGGCTTTGGTACCCAAGATGCCTACTATGTCTGAGAGTTTGCTTGAGACGTTATCAATCGTTGCATACAAACAACCGGTGACTCGCGTGGAAATTGAGAAAATTCGTGGAGTGAGCAGCGATCATGCAGTTAGTAAATTGGTTGAATATGGTTTGGTAGAGGAACGTGGGCGTATGGACGCACCAGGCAGACCGCTTTTGTTCGGAACGACAGAACAATTTTTAAGATTCTTCGGAGTAGGTAAGATTGAGGAATTGCCCAAAATAGAGCCTATGATGTTAGAAGAGTTTAAGCTGGAAGCGCAAGAGGAACTGCAATTGCAGTTGGAGATATAGGGCTACTTTTCTTTTGTTATTTAGGCGTTCGCCGATCTACGTT
>JAISHZ010000221.1 GCA_031262285.1 Lachnospiraceae bacterium
GGACGTTCATCAATCAATAAAATGATCATATGCATCTGCGGATTGGTACGTAGGATAGAACGTGCGACATCTTTTAATAAAGTCGTTTTTCCTGCCTTAGGAGGAGAAACGATCATTCCTCTTTGCCCTTTTCCAACCGGACTGAGCAAATCCATCACTCTCATCGCAATACTACAACCGGGTGTTTCCAATTTGACTCGCTTGTCCGGAAAAATCGGCGTCATATCTTCAAAAGGAATACGCTTATTTGACTCTTCTAATGTGTACCCATTAATGGTTCGCACGAAAAGAAGCGCGCTAAATTTTTCTTGCTGCGTTTTCATACGCTTATTCCCACGCAGCACATCACCGGTCTTTAAACCAAATCTACGAATCTGACTGGGAGCCACATACACATCGTTTTCACCGGGCAGATAATTCTCGCATCGAATAAATCCATACCCATCCGGCATAACTTCCAGTATACCGGAAGCTTCTTCTCCACTATCTAAATCCTTGGGGTAATGATATTCATCATACACTTCGTTGGAGCGATTGGTTTTGGATTGCGTTGGTCGCTCTGTACGTTCTGTTTGTGTAGCTCGATCTGTGGACTGCGTAGCACGTTCTGCGGATTGCGTAGAACGCTCTGTAGGTTGCGCCGTTCGCTCTGCAGATTGCGTAGAACGCTCTGTGGGTTGCGCCACTCGCTCTGCGGATTGCGTAGTCCGCTCTGTAGGTTGCGCCGTTCGCTCTGTGGATTGCTTCGCACGCTCTACTTGTTCCGTAAATTCTTGCGGTGGACTCTCTTGCACACTTGATTCATGCTCCAATTTTTCATCTTCTTTTAACATAAGTTGTACAAGTTGCGGCTTACGCAATAATGAGATGCCCTTAATGCCACGAACTTTTGCCAATTCACGCAATTCCATTAACGGTAATGATTCATATTTTTCTTTCATCAAGCTCCTATCTGTCCGCTTTCTACGGACTTAAAATCATGCATTGAATAATGTAGGGACAGTAAACTTCACTCGATAAGTCGCTCCGACCCGATCTTTTTCATCAATCTCTGTAAATACAATGGTAACTTCGTCAAGACCTATCGGTATACAATAAACCAGTTCATAAGTAACGGTTTCATTCGGTTCCAATTCAAACTGCGTTGGCATAATATTGGGATCTTCTTCAAAATCGCTTCTTGCCCAATGGTCTTCTTCTTGGAGTGAATCTGCTTCTAGTTTATAATCCCAACATGACATCGGCAAAGGATCTTTGTAGGTATTTGTTTCCTCAATCGTCACGATTAAAAACTGATATGTTTCATCATATGGTGAATATTGGTTAAATAATGTAGTACTTCGCACATCTTTCACAGTAAAGTCAAACCATTGTGTGTGATATGTTTCCGATAAAATACCATCCGTCACATCTTCGTTCGGAGGTTGAGCATTTGCACAAGAACATAAGAAACAAAGTGTCAAAATAAACGTAACCAGTATTTTGAATCTTTTCACCATTTTACCTTTCTGCCGATAGTGGCTATTCTTTATTTGTCAAGTTGATTTTGTGGGGGGTATTCAGATTTTAAAAGATTGTTTGTGAAAAACAAGGACGTTCATACAAACTTCTGTTATCTTAGCATATAGAAACGATTTCGTCAAATAGGTTGGGTATTATTTACAGTCAATTGAAATGATTCACGCGTTCGCCGATCTACGTCTTAAGGGCGGTGTATGCCGGACGAACCGCGCAGAGCCGAGGGGAGTTTTGTGCGGTTCTGTGCACTGATAAGCGCTAAACGTAGATCGGCAAACGCGTAAGGTATCTAGCGAAAATGATTCAAATTGAGGCAAGGATGAGCGCAAAATAGCCATTCAAAGAAAAGTAAAAACGAAGGCAACTGATGATGTGATGAGGATTTATTGTGCGTTCATGCTTTTGTACAATCAAATGGTTGGAGTGATACGTGTATTTGTCAGAGTGATACACTTTTCAAAATACGGATGATATCTGCAGCGGTCGTAGATTCGGTGGTCTCTTTGGACTTTTTTTGTAATTCGCTTAATGCGTCCAAGCGGGCACAGTATTGATCGAGTTTATCAAAAAAGAAGAAACGAACTTGGTCTTTGGCATATCCTTCGGTACTTAAAATACTGTTGATATGTTTGGTGAATGCTTCCTGTGTAAATGTCTTGTCGCATACATACGCATATACAGCTTCCTCATAAACGACCAGATGGCCTAAGGAATAATTTTTGTCATAGGAGGTGAAATACATATCGAAACATTGTTGAAACCCACTTGCGTGAGAGATAATACGCTCAATCGCTTCCGGCTCCGGGCTATGGCAACGTAGGTACAGGATCGCCGAGACGGCGCTTTTGCTAGCCGGAAGACAGCCTAATACAGCGACGATCGTGAGTAAATTCCGATGTGTTCCGGTTGTCATGTATCCCATGAGAAAAATAGCGGCAGATATTCCGAAAAATAGGATGGTGCGTATCCATTCGTATTTTTTTTGTGTATTCAAATAATAGGGAAGTCCTTTGTACTTTTCGCCGGAAAAAATCCGATTAAAATGAAATGTTCGAGTCATCTTCTGTGCTCTCTCCAGTCTTTTGTCCCATCGTTTCGATGGATAGTAATAATCGATGCGGTAAGATCTTTGCACATATTTGTAATACTTTCATCGGAATGCCGATGACGGAGACCGGTTTTTTGTGATAAGAGTCTAAAAGGGCTTTTTTGACCACTTTTGTGGGTGATATCAGAAACATCTTTTTGAGTTTCGCTACTTTTTCCAGAGATGAATCGGTATGCGTTTGATCCGCCACATCAAAAAAAGGGGTGTCTACGGGACCGGGGCAGACGGCTGTGACGATGATTCCTTTGCTTTTTAACTCTTCATGCAAAGCTCGTGAAAAGCTAAGGACGTAGGCTTTCGTCGCGGCGTAAACCGCAAAACCGGGTTGCGGTAAAAAGGCCGCAGACGATGCCATTTGAATGATTCGGCTGTGCTTGCGAAGGTACGGTAGGACGCTGTAAGTTAGGTGAGTGAGTGCTTCGTCGTTGAGGCGGATCATTCCCAATTGTCCTTCTTTTTCATTTGTAGCGAAATTGCCGGTAAGTCCATATCCGGCACAATTGATCAGCATTCGTACTATTGCGTTCTTTTCTTCCAGCAGGTCTTCCAGTCGCTCTAATTGTCCTTCCTTGGTCAAGTCCATTGCGATTACGCGCACATTGTGGTGTGCTTGTTCTTTCATTTTCAGTAGTTTGGGGCGGGTCCGTGCAATCACCCATATTTCATCAATGCTGCAAAAGTGGGTGTCAATCGTTTGAAAGAATTCGTACCCAATGCCGGAAGATGCGCCTGTAATGATTACGATATTGGATGCCATAGTATTTGTGTCCCCTTTCTGGTATTGACTGTCTCTATTTTCACTTTCGCGTTTTGTTTTTAAGATTCGTGGTTATCTTGTGTTGTCGCGCCTTTTCTATCGGGCGGTTTTGTTTTCTTGTTCCGGTAGTTTGCGGTCTTCTGTCATTGTCTCGCGGTCGTATCAAGCATTTGGGGGAAAATCCAATCAAATCTGTACGATCTGCCAAAGTCAACGCTTCCAAAACCAAATCATAGTTTTTGGGGTTTCTATATTGGATCAAAGCTCTTTGCATTGCCTTTTCGTGGGGATTGCGGCATACATAGACCGGTTGACCGTTCCCGGGGTTTATCCCTGTCGCATACATGACGGTGGACAAGGTAGAGGGCGTCGGGTAAAAATCTTGTACTTGCTCGGGGGAATACCCCAAATCTCGCAAAAATTCAGCAAGTTCTATCGCTTCCTCCAAACCGCATCCGGGATGTGACGACATGAAATAAGGGACTAAAAATTGATTTTTATTTGCTTGCGTATTCAATTTTTGATATTTCCGGACAAATCTTTCATATACGGCTCTTTGCGGCTTTCCCATATAGGTCAAAACTTTGTCCGAAATATGCTCCGGTGCCACTTTGAGTTGACCGCTGATATGATGTTCAACCAATTCTTTGAAAAAAACGTCGTCTTGATCCGCCATCAAATAGTCAAATCGTATGCCGGAACGGACAAATATTTTTTTCACGCCCGGTAGTGCGCGGAGTTTCCGCAAAAGCGATAAATAATCCGCGTGACTAACTTCCAAATTGGGACAGGCTTTGGGGAAAAGGCACTGCCGCGTCGTACATACCCCTTCCTTTCCTTGCTTATGGCACGCAGGCGCTCGAAAGTTGGCGGTCGGTCCTCCTACATCATGGATATACCCTTTAAACGCGGGATCTTTGGTAAGCAGTCTTGCTTCCGCGAGTATGGATTCATGGCTCCTGGCGCTTATTTTGCGTCCTTGATGAAAGGATAGAGAGCAAAAGCTGCATCCGCCAAAACACCCACGGCTCGATGTGATGGAAAACTTGACTTCCTGTATCGCAGGGACCCCTCCTTGGGAGAGGGTGGATGGATGAACCTCTCTTTTGTATGGCAACGCATACACATCATCCATTTCTTGCATCGAAAGCGGTGGTTGCGGCGGATTTTGTACGATATAAACGCCGTTTGGGTAAGGTTCCATCAAAGCTTTCCCGGTTATATCATCCATATTCGCCAATTGTTTGGCAAAACTTTGTGCGTATCTTTGCTTCTTTTCTTTGATCTCATCATAAGAGGGTAGCAAGATTCCTTGATATACGACCGACGGGTCTTTGGTTTTGTATACTGTACCCGGTATGAAATTCAAATCTGAAACCTTTAACCCACTTTGCAAAGCATCCGCGATTTGCACGATGGCTCTTTCTCCCATCCCGAAAGCCAGAATATCAGCTTGGCTATCCAACAAAATCGAACGTTTAAACTGATCTGTCCAATAATCATAGTGCGCCATTCGCCGCAAACTCGCTTCCATTCCGCCCAAAATGATCGGAATATCGCGGTAAGAGCGACGGATCAGATTCCCATACACCGCAGTTGCGTGATCCGGACGTTTGCCGATTTCTCCTCCGGGTGTATACGCGTCCTGCTTTCTGCGTTTTTTGGAAACCGTATAATGGTTGACTTGGCTATCCATATTGCCGGCTGAGACCAAAAATCCCAATTTAGGTCTGCCCAAAGCACGGATGCTTCCCTCGTCTTTCCAATCCGGTTGTGCCAAAATACCGACGAGATACCCATGAGATTCTAACACACGAGCGATCAAGGCTGTCCCGAAAGAAGGATGATCTACATAAGCATCCCCTGTGACAAAAACAAAATCTAATTGGTCGATCTTTCTTTGGATCAAATCTTCTTTGCATATCGGTAAAAATCCATCGTGTGGATCCGTATAAAAGTCCATCATCCGTAACATCCTTTACTCATAGCAGTTCCAAAAAGCTATCGATGTAGTAATCGCCAAGTGTTTGCTTTTGCGCTCTTTGCGTAGCGGTGTAAGCATCCTCTACAGCACATACCGTCATCCCGGCAGCCTTTGCTGCCATAATGCCTGTTATCATATCTTCAAATACCAAGCAATCTTGCGGACTGACCTTTAGCGCATTCGCTACAGCAAGATAGATGTCCGGTTCGGGCTTCCCTTTGGGTACTTGTCCGGAAGTCATCACACTGGAAAAGTAGCCGTCAAGGTGGTGAACTTTTAATATCTGGTCGGCAAGTTCATGAGAATTGCTTGTGGCGATCCCCAGTTTAAGACCTTTTGCATGACAGAACTGTAAAAAATCGCGTACTCCCTCTTTGAGACAGACTTGTTCGGTATAAAAAGTCCACGCCATTTGGTTCCACTCATCCATGATTTCTTCGACTGTTTCCGTCAAATGAAATCTCTCTTTGAAGTAAATCGCCAGTTGATGAAAACTTTTGCCATCCATATCATCTTGTAAATCACAAGGATAAGGGATTCCCATCTTCTCCAAATACTTTTGATCTAATTCTTCCCAAAACCACATCGAGTCAATCATCGTTCCGTCCATATCGAAAATGACGGCCTTTTTATCCCGCAACATTATTTGTACTCCGTTTCTCTTTCGCTGTGTTCCTCTCGATATCCGTTACACACATCCGCAAACTCTCTATCTCGGAAACAGTCAGTCTGCGGGTTGCGCTCGGTTTGAGTGTTTCATCCAATGGAATCGGTCCAAATGAGACACGCCGTAAGTATACCACTTCACTTCCCACAGCGGCAACCATTCGTTTTACTTGATGAAATCGTCCTTCGCAGATCGTAAGCTTCATCTGTGTATCGGAAAGCAGTTCTACGCAAGCCGGGAGTGTGGGGTGCTCATCTCCAATCTCTACGCCGTTCTCCAATCGGGTAATCGCTTCCTTTGTCAGAGGGGTACGAAGATGCACCAAATAACATTTTTGCACATGGTACTTTGGTGATAGCAGTTTGTGAACAAGTTGCCCATCATTTGTGAAAAGTAATAACCCCTCGCTGTCTTTATCGAGTCGCCCAACAGGCGCGATATCGCGTAATCGGATCCCTTGTGCCTCGGCGGTAATCTTGAGTGGATCCATCACGGTAGGTTGTCTTGTATCTGAGATGGCTGTTACGAATCCGGCTTCTTTGTTCATCATCAGATAGAAGAAAGGTTCCAATACACAGGATTGACCGCGTAACAAGATCTTATCTTCTACGGATACTTGGCAATCCGCGCTTTTTTCTATCTTCTCATTCACCGTCACATACCCTGCGCGGATTTCCTTTTTCACTTCGCTGCGACTGCCTATGCCCGCTTCACACAGAAAACGATCTAACCTCATATTCCTCCTCTTGAAAGACTTCTCCTATGAGACACCTCATCATTATCATATACGCATTCGCCAAATCGCATCGCCATCGGTGCACTAGTTTGCGAGGATACGCCGGATTTGCGAAAAGCACGCGAATGCGTGATTCTGTACATATCCTCTCATAAGGTATCCCCCCTTTGTCATATATATAGGTAGTGTCCAAGATCCAAAACCGGGAGAATACGATGAAATCTAAGATACCCTTAAATGTGTCTGTTTTACTCTATACCGCTTTTTTCATAATCCTACTTGTTTTGATTTTGACCCACTCTGCGTTATCCCTTCTGTATGCAGGAAACGGGTTACAATTGTGGTTGACCAAAATGATCCCTGCTTTACTCCCTTTTATGATTTTGTCAGGGATTATGATTCGGATGGAATTGACGCAGACTTTTGTTTCCCTCTTACATCCTCTCTTTTACCTTGTATTTCGAGTATCCAAAAATGTCACTTACGCCATCGTGATGGGATTCCTATGCGGTTTCCCGATGGGAGCCAAAGTCACGGCTGATTTGCTGGAACGAAATCAAATCACTCGGCAAGAAGCACAATTTCTTCTGACCTTTTGTAATAACATCGGTCCAATCTATGTATGTAGCTTCGTTCTGCCGCTTCTTGGGCGTTCCCTGATCGCCCCGTATCTACTGGGAATGTATGGGGTTCCACTATTGTATGGTTTGATTCTACGATATAGTGTGTACCGCTCGATGCCTTCCAAACCTTTCCGTACCACACGAGGTAGTCGTAAATGTGCAAAGGAACTCATACTATGTGAACAACCGTTACCCGCAAAACCATCTCTCTTAGCGCAGACTGACGATGCGATTCGAAGTGCTTTACAGAGTATTCTCATGCTGGGTGGATATATGGTACTGTTCAATGTTTTGAATCTATTACCGATATTGTTCTTTGGAATAGAAAGTCCTATTATAGCCTATTTTGCGCCGCTTCTGGAAATCACAGGAGGGCTTGCGGCGCTCGGGAACACCTTCCCGCTCTATTCCCTGTTGGTATTGGCGTTCGGAGGTCTCTCTTGTATGGCGCAAACTTATAGTATGATCAAAAACACCGGAATCTCCATTCATTTTTATATTCGGCACAAACTGATTTTGTCTGCTTTGACAGGCCTATATTATTTTGGGTGGTTTTTAGGGTCAAACGATACCTTTTTGCGGTGATGCCGATTGCTTGCGCGAACAGTACCTTCAATCTACCAAAAAAGGGAGTCTAGGAGACTCCCCCTGCGATCAATTCTATATCAGAAGCGGATTCCTCTTGCGTCGTCGTAATCGGTTCTTCGCCGTAATCGTCCTCCGGATGTAATTCTCGTAGATTGGACTGTATGATATCTTTGTACTGGTTCAATGAGCCGATCAATGTCTCATAATTTTGCATCGCAGCGTTGGAAGAAGATATGATAATGTTATCCAGATGAACCAATATATTATCCATATATTGCATTGCCGCCATACGTACATTGTTGGCTTCGGTCATCGCGGAATCTAAAATCCCTTGCGCCTGATAGGACGCCATCGTAACGACCTCATTGGCTTGCGCGTACGCTTGCTGCATGATCTCATGCTCGTTCACCAACTGACTGGTTTGCGTGGTTGCTTCCTTAATCAGTGCTTCCGCCTTGGTACGAGCATCGTTTAATATCGCCTCTTTGTTGGTGATAATCTTTTGATAGCGTTTGATCTCTTCCGGTGTTTTTAAGCGAAGTTCTCGTAGAAGGCTTTCCATCTGATCTTTGTTTACGATAATTTTGTTGCTCGAAAAAGGCTGATACTTACAGGTTCCGATGAATTCTTCTATTTCATCCATCAATTGCTCGATTCGGCTAGTCATAAAGTCTCCTTTTTCAAATCCGTTCGGTATGCTCTATATTTTGAAATTTTGCGTATACTTTTTCCACGACAAAATCCGGAACCATCCCGTAAATATTACCGTGATAACTGGCAATTTCTTTGACATTTGTGGAACTTAAATAGGAATATTGTAAATCGGTTACCAAAAAGACCGTGTCCAACTCTCCGCCGGAAAGCTTGCGATTGATCTGCGCGATCTGTAGTTCATATTCAAAATCGGTAATCGCACGAAGACCTCTGATTGCCACATGAAATCCTTTTTCTCTGGCATAATCAATCAAAAGGCCGCTGAAACTATCCACTTGCACATTCGATATTTCCGCCACCGCTTCTTTGAGTATAGTAACACGTTCTTCCACGGAAAACAACGGTGTCTTTTCTCTGTTATTGAGAACGCCTACCGTCAAAACATCCACCGTTTGTGCGGCACGTCTGATAATATCCATGTGCCCTAAGGTGACCGGATCAAAACTTCCCGGGTAAACCGCTCTTTTCATAATTGTTCCCGTCTGCGTGTAGGCGGCACGCGTATTTATCAAAGCGTTTGAAAGTTTCCTTACTTTCAAACTTATTCCATTCTATATGTATGTGTTAGTATGGTTCTTATATAGTTTCACAATTTTCTTTTTTGATAAAAAGATGTTGATTGGTCTTGTATTGCTTTTGGCGAACGATCGTAAACCCGAGCTTTGTAAGCTGTTCAAGATCCATATCGATCGCTGTCTCAATCACAAGGATCGTTTTGTCGTCGATAGAAGGGAGCGTCCGAAGGATCTTACAGCTCTCTACTTCCAGTCCTTTGCCGTATGGCGGATCCATGAATAGGATATCTATGTGAGATTCCGAAATGGAACGCAGCGCTGTCGCAAAATTCTGCTTTAACACTATAGCACGGTCGAGTAGTTTCGTAAATATGAGATTTTCATGGATGCAAGCACAACTCGCGTGATCTTGATCCACAAAGTAGGCACGTCTTGCTCCCCTGCTAAGCGCTTCTATCCCAATCCCTCCGCTGCCGCTAAACAAATCGACAAAAATACTCCCGCTGATGTCCTCTCGTAGAATATTAAACACCGTCTCTTTGGTCTGATCCTGTGTGGGACGTGTTCGCAGTCCTTTGGGGGCTTTTAACGGCAGACTCCGTGCTGTTCCGGCAATCACTCTCATAGCTTCTTTCCTTTTTGATCGCGCTTGCCTTGCTTGATATCCGAAAATGCGATTTCGCGCTCACCATATACCATGGAGGTCTGTTGCGAACTCCCCGGGTAATACACTTCCTTTACTCGATCTATATCTCCTAATTTCATGCTACGTACCCCAATGGCTGCCTTTTTCTTTTCGGGTACCTCGGTTAACGAGAAGCGAAGTACCAATCCTTGTTCTGACACAAGTACAACATCACGAAAACCATCCCCAAAACGAGTTACGCTGATGACTTTATCCCCTTCTTCTAATTTGGTCGCACTGACTGCTCGTTTTGCCACGTCGAATTCTCCGCCATCCACCAGTTTCATCATAGCTTTCTGTGTGACAAACAAATATTGGTTTGCTCCAAGTTGTGATTGTTCGGTGGCATAGAGTAGGGTCTCTGTTCCGGAATGGAACTTCGTCATATTATCGATCGGTATCCCTTTGTCGCGAAATTTCCCAAATGGAATATCTTGTACTTTTACACTGTACAATTGTCCGGTGTCTGTAAAGAAGCAAACTTTCCCCAGGTTAGAACAAGTCATCACATATCGATACTCCGTCTCCGCCGCTTCTTTGTTTCGTTCATAAGTAGCCGTATCGATGGTTTTGATGTAGCCAAAGCGATCAATCAAGCACACAAGCTCATATTCCGTCTGTTCCTTTTCGACATAGATCGCTTCCTGTGCATTTTCAATCACGGTTCGGCGTTTCCGCCGATATTCTTTTTGAATCGCAGTCAGTTCATCCAAGATTACTTTCGCCATACTTTCGCGCTCGGACAAAATATCCTCGTAACGGTAAATATTAGCCAGTGTTTCTTGATGCTGCGCAATTAATGCTTCGATTTCCAAGCCGATGAGTCGATAGAGACGCATTTCCAAAATGGCATCTGCCTGTGTTTCGGAAAAAAGGAGTTGCGTCGCCATCACTTTCGATTCTTTGGATTTGAATTTGATTCCCTCGGTCTTTCCTTGCGTCAGACAAGCCTTTGCCATAGGGCGATCTTTCGAACCGCGCAAGATTTCGATGATCAGATCTATCACATTACATGCTTTGATCAAGCCTTCTTGAATCTCACGCCTTGCGATTTCTTTCTCCAGAAGATTTTGATACTTTCTGGTATTCACCTCATATTGAAAGTCCACACAGGCTTTTAGAATCGCTTTTAACCCCATCGTCTCCGGTAAGCCTTTGGAAATCGCAAGCATATTCACACCAAAGGTATCTTCTAATCGCGTCTTTTTGTACAAAAGATTCGTGAAATTCTCAATATCCGCATCTTTTCGAAGCTCGATGACGATTCGAATCCCTTCTTTCGAGGATTGATTGGAAATATCAAGGATATCAGCCGTCTTTTTGGTTTCAGCAAGATTGGCGATCTCTGTTAAGAATTTCGCGATATTCGCTCCGATCATCGGATAGGGTATTTGCGTGATAACGAGGTTCGTTCTGCCATTTTTGGCTTTTTGCGTCTCCACTTTCCCACGAATTTTGAGTTTACCTGTGCCGGTTTCATAGATGGATAGCAAATCATCTTGATTGATGATCGTACCGCCTGTCGGAAAATCAGGACCTTTTACATATTTCATTAATTCTTTGGTCGTAATTTCTTCGTTTTGCATATACGCCTTCATCGCGTCTATGACTTCTCCGAGATTGTGCGGTGGGATATTGGTCGCCATACCGACAGCGATGCCTTCCGAACCATTGATTAATAGATTCGGTATCTTCGCCGGTAAAATAGACGGTTCTTTTTCGGTCTCATCAAAATTGGGAACAAAATCCACAACATTTTTGTCCAAGTCTGCCAAAAACGCTTCCTGCGTTACTTTAAATAGGCGCGCTTCTGTATAACGCATAGCCGCAGCACCGTCGCCTTCTATGTTTCCAAAATTGCCATGCCCATCTATGAGTGGCAATCCCTTTTTAAATTCTTGTGTCATCAACACCAACGCATCATAGATGGAACTATCCCCATGAGGATGATACTTACCCATCGTATCGCCGA
>JAISHZ010000290.1 GCA_031262285.1 Lachnospiraceae bacterium
GCATCCAGTGAGATGAGGTTTTCTTTATAATATCTGAAAAATAACGCGGGTTCGTTTTTGAACGCGGGGTAACTCAACAGATATTCAGGCTGTTTGCCGTAAACTTGTTGCGCGTGATACAAGCCGTTCTCCGAGCGAAAGTCCGGGATACCACTTTCCGTTGATACTCCGGCACCGCCAAAGAATACGGTGTTTTTGCTGGTAACGAGGATTTCTTGCAATTGTTCTATTTGCGTCATGGTTTCTCCTTCGAAAGCATCTAAACAACTTGGGTCGCCAGCGTATGAAGCGGCGGATAGCAAAAGATAGTGTAGAGGTCAGCGTTAGCTGACCTCTTTTGCTATTAAAACTCTGCAACGTTTCTTATAGCAGGCAATGCCATACTTTAGAATGGTTTGTATCCCGTCATCATAAAAACGTTCCTGATAGCTGTTTTTATCAATCTGTGCCAGAGCCGCTTTTGCGTCTGCTTCTAAGTTGTCATTCTGAGAATATTTCACTTCAATCACGATGCCGATGTCATCATCCTCGATTTCTATTAGAATGTCACTGTAACCCTCGCCTGCTTCATGGTTTGATGAGATGATCCATGTATCCGCAAAACCTAACAGTCCCAACAATATGCCGTGATAGAAGTTTTCTTTCTTCTCTTTTTGCACGAAGGTATCTCGGATTGCGATCGTTTTCTTCAAATAAGCTTGGAATTGTCGCTCCACCGCATCCACATCCCCCGTTTGAAAGGCTTTGCAAAATGCATGAAGTGTCGCCCCGTCCTGTCTGGCGGTTCGCTGAAACCACTCTTTTATCTGACTTACGAATATGTTTCTGATTTCTTTATTCGGAATGACCAGATTCAATTTCTTGCCATCCGGCTTGCCTCTCATTGTCAGATATCCAGTGGTAAACAGTACACTCCATATGTTTTCAACAGAAGCGTACAAATCCCGGTAGGTCAGTTCTTGTCTTACTTCTTTGGTAACAGGTTTGCCTTCGATCAGGGCTTCAATCTCACCCTTGGTGTTGCCTTGCGCCATTTCAAGGAAATGGCGTACGACATCATTGCCGCTCGTATTTATCCAGTACTCCTCAGGCTGTGCTTGCCGATTCGAGAGAAGTTTGTTGCAATAGCAGATTACTATATTATATTTATCAATGTAATAAAAACCATATGTTCGCATCTCTTCAAAGTTTTCTATTCCGATGGGAAGTTTTATATTCATCATCACTGATACATTCCCTCCTTTTTTAGTAAGAAGTTTGAAAGCGACCTATGCTTTCAAACATATGCCACTAGAGTAGCATAAGAGCTTGGGAAAGGCAAGCGACACCAAGGGCTATAAAGCTCCCACACGATTGTATTCCTCTTATAAAACCTGTATACTTAATGAAATGGGATAGATGAAAAACGTTCTATTACGCGTAAGGAGCCAATGATATGGATAATAATGGATTTCGATCGAAAAATCAATTTTCAGGGGCTTCCTTACATGAATCGCCGTCATCTATGGGAAGCCGCATGGATGATTCTGATGAGCAGTACTATGAAAAGTTATTAGCCTCATTTGAATCTTTCACGGTGATGCATGGGCAGAAACTCCCGGAAACACTGGGTCGTGTTGGAAAGATACAGTTTGTGATTCCCAAAGATACGACGAATGCATTTGCTGCAGAAAATGGCGTAACCCAGAACGAAGTCTTCCTTTTGGCGCTGGTCAATACCATTAGTCGCTTGGCGTTGCAAAACGATATTCTGTTAGCAGCGAACGATTACCCTTTGCCCATGAGGCTTAGGGGCGACCTAGCGGTGAAGGATGCTCTGGGAATGGCAATGGAGATCATGCAGGGCATTATGGCGCATCCTAACTGGTCTCTTAGGGAGATGAAGAGTAAATATGGTTTCATTCCACAAATCAATTATGATAATCGTATACAATCATTTAACATAGAATGCACAGAAAATGGACGTGAAAAAACCCAAATATCTTCTTTTCCCCTGTCTATAATCGTCACAATAAATGAACAAACATCAGACTTCCTAATCACTATTTTTTACGACGATCATGCGCTAAGCGAAAGAATCGCCTCCCTTTTTGCCAATTCCTTGCATAATTGCGTTGATAACCTGTTGAATTGCCAAGGGGAGACTTTACTGGCGGATGTCTTGCTTACGAACCAGGAGGACATTCGAATCATTAAAAGCATCAACGAAACCGCAGTCCCATATCCGCAAAACAAAACGGTTATTGATCTATTACACGATACAGTTCGCAAAATGCCGGATGACAGAATTGCTTTTATTTTGGAAGATGCAGAGCCTAAGCTCATCGTAGCAGACGAGGAATACCTTGAAAGACTGCATACTCTTACGCAGATTCAGACGGTCTCGCCAAAGGTGTTATGTGAGGAGAAACCGGGTGCAACACAAGAGAGGATCGGGACGAAGATTAGGTCTCCCAAGGATCTCGCTTATGTGATATACACATCCGGGACCACTGGCAAACCCAAAGGAGTCATGATCGAACATGCCGGGGTGGTGAATTTGGTTAGTCAAACGTCAAATTACGGGGGCATCGAGCCGGGTGATGGGATTTTATTACTTGCGAACTATGTTTTTGATGCATCTATAGAAGATATATGCACAGCACTAACTGGTGGATTTCGTCTGATTATATCACCGAAAGACGCATGGATGGAACCTTCATCCTTTTATGCCATGTGCGAACAGGAGCGGGTGGCATATATAGACAGCACACCATCCTTGTTGGAAAGCCTAGATTATACTCGTATGCCTTATTTAAAAAGCATCAATTCCGGAGGCGAAGCCATGTCGGATGGGCTGCATCAAAAGCTGCTGGCTACGGGCACGAAAATTATCAATTCCTACGGTCCTACCGAAGTGACTATTTCTTCCATGATCAATCTGAATCCGGAGATGAATACCATTGGAAAGCCTTTGCCTAATTTGTATGCCTACATACTGGATCAATACGGTCAAATGCAGCCGGTTGGTGCCGTGGGCGAGTTGTTTTTGGGCGGCATAGGAGTCGCCAGAGGCTATTTGAATCGTCCTGAACTAACGGCGGAGAAGTTTAAACAAAATCCTTTCGGAGAAGGACGAATATATGCCACCGGAGATTTGGTAGCACTGGACGAAGATTTGGACGCAATCTACTTAGGAAGAAACGATTTTCAGGTAAAAATAAGGGGATACCGGGTGGAAACCGGTGAAATAGAGAAGTGTCTCAGAGAGTGTGATATGGTAGAGCGGGCTGTCGTGACAGCACTTGATGATCCTACTACGCATTCTAAATATCTGGTTGCTTATATCCAGCTTGTCGGGGTGGAAACAGAATCTTATGAAAAAATCGAAGTCACGCTTCGCACTTATTTAGAAGACAAGCTACCCTATTACATGGTTCCCGCCGCTTTCGCCTTTGTGGATTCTTTCCCCATGACAGCAAACGGAAAAGTTGATTTACGCGCCCTTCCAAAACCCACCTCTCAGACCATTTCCATAAAAGAATTACCCGCTAACGATACAGAGCAGATACTCTATCAAATCGCAGCCAACCTTCTTGGAACGGAAGAATTTGGCGTGACGACCAATCTGTTTACCGTGGGGTTTCATTCATTGCTGGCACTGACCTTTTCCGTGAAAGCGAATGAGGCTACAAATAGAAATATCACTGCCATTGATGTCATGCAGAGCAAAACCATTCGTACCTTATCCGATCACATACGGGGTGTATCCTTGGTGGAGGGAAGTACTGCGCACATGGGAAAACATATGCCTGTACAAGATTTTTATCCCTTACGGAAAAATCAGCTGGGCATCTATATGGCTTGGCAAAATGCGCCGGATGTCCTGATATATAATCTGCCCAGTATATTGTATTACGGTAAAGACATAGATCCCGGAAGGCTTGCAGATGCGGTGGAAAAAGCCATCGACCAAAGTCCACTGTTAAAAGCTAGTGCAGCATACAGGGACGGTCTGGTAGGACTGGTGAGACGCGATGCACGCAAAATCAGACCGGACATTGTACCGGGGGAAGGCCCGGGAATGGATGTTTTTCTGCGGCCTTTTGATTTGGAGGAAGATGAATTAATCCGGGTGTTAGTGGCCACAGGATGCGGAGAGGGACCTTTGCTGTATATCGATGTACATCACATTATTTTCGACGGAATGTCCACGGATGTTTTTACCAAACACATCAGTCAAGCATATTTACAAA
>JAISHZ010000323.1 GCA_031262285.1 Lachnospiraceae bacterium
CTGTAATGTACGAAAAAAGTCTACGGTATTTTGCCACAACCGATCAAACCAAATAGCGGAATCCTCCGGTTTACAAACCACGATCATTTCTTGTTTTTCAAATTGATGAATGCGATATACGCCTCGTTCTTCGATTCCGTGTGCTCCTTTTTCTTTGCGAAAGCATGGAGAAAAAGAAGTCATGGTATAGGGCAACTTGTCTTCCGAAAGGATCGTATTCGCAAATCTACCAATCATAGAATGTTCTGACGTCCCAATCAAATAGAGATCCTCTCCCTCTATCTTGTACATCATCGCATCCATCTCAGCGAAACTCATCACTCCATCTACTACGCTGCTGCGAATCATATATGGCGGAATACAGTACGTGAAACCGCGTTCGATCATAAAATCACGTGCGTAAGAAAGGATAGCTGAATGCAATCTGGCAACAGAACCCATTAAATAATAGAAACCATTCCCTGCAACTTTTCCTGCACTTTCGATATCTATCCCTGAAAAACGCTCCATAATCTGCGTATGATAAGGAATCTCAAAATCAGGGACAATCGGTTCGCCATATTTTTGGATTTCCACATTGTCATGATCGTCTTTCCCTATCGGGACCGAAGGATCCATGATGTTGGGAATTTGCATCATCATATCGTTAAGCGATTTCTCAAGTTCAGGTTCGCGCTTCTCTAACTGCGCTAAGCGCTCTGCAGCAACTGCAACTTCTTCTTTCTTACTATCTACAACGGAAATAGTCGCAGATTCCGCTACCGTTTCAGCTTCCGGTTCTTTTTTTGCCAAGTAAAAACCAATCTCCTTAGAAAGCCGCTTTTTGTCCGCTCGCAACTTGTCTGCTTCCTGTTGCGTGGATCTTCGTTCTTCATCTAAAGCGATGATCTTATCTACCAATGTAAGCTTCTCAAATTGAAACTTCCTTCGTATATTCTCTTTCACCAATTCTGGGTTTTCTCTCAAAAATTTAATATCGATCATGCGAACTCCTATCTTCTATTCGTTTGTGCGGTATTCAAAAAGATTCACGGAATAAATTTCACGTAGTCAAAACTGTTTATAATTTTTAAAGCAATCATCGCTTACGAAACCTTTCAAAAACTGTATGTTTCACGGAGAATAGATATTATTATTCTAAAACTTTTTCTATGAAAATATTCGTAATCTTAACCATGTCTTTGTAGACATCGCCTTTTACCTTGTTACCCTCTCGGTCTTTGATAATTCGCAAAACCGGACGATCTTGAAAATCCGGGTTTTGCCGAACAACGGTAGCGATTTCTCCTTCGTTGGTCACTACATGTGTACCTGCCGGATACACAGCTGTAAATTTCAAAAATGTCTCTACAGCCGTCTTATCAAGTAGAGTACCGGAAGCATTCTTCAAAAATTCCACTGCCTCATATACTTTTGATCGTTCATTCGCAATCCCGCAGATCATTTCATCAAACGCTTCGCAGACTGCCACGATTTTACATTCTATTGATAAGTCTCTTGTTTTTAACGGATAACCGGATCCATCTTTTCTTTCATGGTGATGTAGGATGATATTTTTACTAATATCTGAAATCCATTTTTCTTCTTTTATCGCTGAAAATCCATAAATCGGATGCTTTTTGTATTCGGTTAATTCCTTTTCTGAAAAGGATTCCATTTTTCGGTCTTCATAGGCAACCGTAACATATCGTAGACCCATATCATGCAGCAGACAACCCACTCCCAGATCACGAATGTTTTGCTTATCCAGATTCATTTTCAATGCTGTTAATGTCGCCATCGAACAGACGCTGATAGAGTGTTCGTAAAGATCAGAACTTCGTTGTTTAATATCATAGACTTTCTCAATGACTTCATCGTCTTCAAGAATCGTTGTAATGATATTATCGGCAGTTTTTGCTAGTTTCGACAATTCATCATTATGTTGATAGGTATGACGACCCAAAATCTCCTTCACTTTTTGTTTCGCCATACTTTCCACTTCGGTCTTGAGAATGACGATTTCATGTGTCGTTTCTGGCTTACGCACAGATACTTCCGTAATTCCCATCTCCTCAAGTTTCTCAATATAGTCTTTTTTGATCACCGCGCCTTCTTGAAGTATCACTTGATAATCCCAAGTCATCAACGTTCTGTTTAAAATCTCTGTTCCTGTTAGCTCTGATAGTTTTTTAATCATATGGCGGCACCTATTCCTTGAAAAATTGATTATCGCTCCTCTTTCATTGCTTGCTTGAGTGCTTTCATCTCCTCTTGACTTAGCATAACAACACTGCTTCCCTTTCGAATTTCCTTCGTATAACAATAACAACCGTCTGTACTATGAACACTGTTTAATAGAAACCCATCATTATTGCGATCCAAAAGCGCAAGACTAAAACTGAGCTGCCCTCCTACTTGTGAAAACGCATCATATTTGATTACACCGAGTTTTTGATAAGCAAAGTTGAACTCGTCATTTAATCTGCTAATATCTTGTCGATTCGCGACTACACTGCTGTGAATCTCCTTGTTGTCTTTGTACAATGAAGCTATTTCTTCCTCCAGACTTTTCGCATCCTTTCCTCGTACAAATTGATCCAATCTTGATTTTAGTTTACTATATCGTTTCTGCAAAACAAGATATAATACAACAAGGGTTAGGACAAACACCAAAAGAAACAAAATTACATAAACGCTGTCCAAATAGTGAAGCACATTCCTCATTCCTCAACCCCCTTTTGACTCGTTGATCATTTCCAGGAGTCTGTCCAGATCTTCATGACTATAGAATTCTATTTCAATCTTACCGGCTCCCTGTCCTTTAGAGGATATCGCTACTTTTCTGCTAAACTTCTGAATCAGTTTTTCTTCAATGTCATGGTATATCACTTCCAACGCTTTTTCATCTAGCTTTTTCGGTTTTTGTGGTGTATTCCATGTTTTGATTATTTTTTCGATGTCGCGTACACTGAGTTTTTCATCCACAACGCGTTGTGCTAATTTATATTGTTCGTCCGGCACTTCTATCGCAAGAAGTGCCCTTGCGTGACCGGTACTAATCAAATTTTCTATCAACATCTCTTGTACTTTTGTACAAAGCTTTAATAATCGAATAGAATTGGTGACTGCAGCTCTGCTTTTTGAAACACGATCCGCTATTTCATCTTGTTTTAAGTGAAATTCCGATAATAATCTTTTGAATGCCTGTGCTTCTTCTATTGGGTTGAGATCTTCTCTTTGTATGTTTTCGATCAGCGATATTTCAACGATTTCTTGATCGGTATAATTTTTGATGATGACCGGTACTTCTTTTAGACCTGCGATCTTGGCTGCGCGCCAACGTCGTTCTCCTGCGATAATCTGTAAATACTCTTTGCGATCCTGTACGAGAATCGGCTGCAGCATACCAAATTGCTTAATCGATTCTGATAATTCTAATAATGCGTCTTCATCAAAATTTTTGCGCGGTTGTTCTCTGTTTGGTTCTATTCTGGTGATTTTCACAATCGTTTCGTTATTTTCTATTACTTCTTTTTCGTCTTTTTGTGAATTTCCTTTTGTTTGTTTTACTTCGCCGATTTGATCGGGTATCAGAGAGTCCAATCCCTTCCCTAATCCTCTGACTGTTGCCATGTTCCCTCCTTTATCCTTGCCTTCTTGTAATAGTAGATTGGTCTTGTCTCTTAGCGATCATTTCATCTGCTAATTGTTGATAAGCTTCCGCTCCGGATGATCTGGGGTCGTACATTAATATGGGTAATCCATGACTTGGCGCTTCTGCCAGTCTAATATTTCTTGGTATCATCGTCTCAAAAATATGTTGTTTGAGATTTTGTTTCACGTTTTCGACCACTTGCAGAGAAAGATTCGTTCTGGCATCAAACATGGTAAAAACGACTCCTTCCATCGTCAGCAATGGATTCAGTCTTTGTTTGACCAAATTGATGGTGTGTATCAATTGGCTCAGTCCCTCTAAAGCATAATATTCGCATTGAATCGGCACGAGTACGCTGTCGGCAGTGGTCATAGCATTGATCGTGAGCATATTTAAAGAAGGTGGACAATCAATCATGATAAAATCATAATAGTCTTTTATGTAGTCTACTTCGTTCTTTAGAATGTATTCCTTTTTGTCAACGCCGATCAATTCGATTTCTACTGCAGCCAAGTTGATATTCGAAGGGAGTATTGAGACGCCGGGTAATATATCAGCAATCACACAATCTTTTATTGGGGATTCTCCAAGAAACAGTTCGTAAAGTGTATTGGAAATATTGTTTTTGTCCACTCCAAATCCACTGGTCGTATTGCCCTGCGGGTCAGCGTCAATCACCAGTACTTTTTGTGATTTGCTTGCGAGCGAAGCAGATAGGTTAATGGCGGTCGTCGTCTTTCCGACGCCTCCTTTTTGATTTGCGATTGCGACTATTTTTCCCATCTAGCATCCCTTTCTGTGCAGGTTCTTTGTTTTTGTCCGGTGTTTATTATAGCATTGTTTGCTCTTCATGGCTATATTTAATTAAATGGCATTTTGAATTTTCGATTGCAGGTTACAGTTCACACGTTCGGCAGTCTACGTTTTAGGCAATGTATCCCGGACGAATCGCACAGAGCCGAGAGGCATTTGGGGTGTTAGACTCTCTGAGCGTTCCGATGAGCCCAGAACAGTGAAAATGCGCGCACAAGCTAGCGCTCATTTTCACTTGGTCTCATCTCCACAGAC
>JAISHZ010000325.1 GCA_031262285.1 Lachnospiraceae bacterium
TAACCGGCAAAACAGTTTGCCTAGGCTTAGCGCATAGCCGTAAGAAATGCGCGGCAGCGTATGAGGTGAAGTAAGGAATTATTAAGATAGACCCTTTAAAGTGAGAAGGTTGAGTGAAATGCTTAGACCAACGGCAATAAAAGTAGCACCTAAAGAAAATTACTTATTAGACATAGAATTTGACAATGGTACTCATGGTGAATTTGACGTAAAACCCTATATCAAAGGTGATTGGTACGGTCATCTCATGAATGCCTCGTATTTTAGCATGGTGCGTACAGATGGTTTTACGGTGTCGTGGCCAGAGGGGCAGGATATTTGTCCGGATGAACTGTATCTAGGAATAACGATTCATCCTCATTTGGGAGAACTTCATTCCACTAAGGGGAGCGGCGAGCTGTCTGCAAAGCGAGTTGTTAAGACAGTATGAACAATTGCGTGGTGAAGCGATGCGCAATGGCAATAGAAATATTGGATAAGGGATTAATCGCCGATGACTATCACTTTTTTACATTGCTTTATTGCTTCGCAACATAAGTCACTTAGTTCACCAATAGTTGAAATCAACGCTTCTTTTTCATAATAATCATTTAAAACATGTTCATCCATCAGAGATCTGCACATAGAGATGATATCTATTAGATCTTTTTCTTTCAACACCGTATCTGTATACAAGTCTATGGTAAAAAAAGACTTGAAGGATATCATTTTCTCTAACGAATATAGATACTCTATCATTTCATCATTCAATTCTACATTTCGATCATTCATATCAATCTGTTCGATAGAATATCCGAGATAAAAATTCATAGCAATTTACCGAGATTAATCGTTCAATTGTTCTTCTACTAACTGCAAGAGAAAATCACCAAAATCTTCAGCGACCGTCTCAGCTTTTATATAGCTCTCCCCATCATAGAATGCCATGATCACCGGAGGTTCGTTATCTTCATTTAGATCTGAATAATCCAAATATGCCATGTTGCCATCGTTGAAATCATATATGGGAAGCCATTCTGTTGGTAGATTGCTTCCATCTCTTTCAAATAAAGCATACGCTACCGAATTGCCTTCTAAAATTCCTGAATCATCATTGGGATCTATCCCGTATATTTCGTTTCCAAAAAATGATAAATATCCGTATTTTTCATAAAACTCTTTACATTGTTTTGAAAAAGTTAAAGTCAGCATTTTCTCGGATTGCTCAATTTCAGTTTTGGTTTTTCCGCCGGCTGTCGTGTAAAATTTGCATTTAGGTGCCAAACTCATAGCCTTCTCAAAATCCAAGTAACTCATAACAATCTCCCTTCTTCGTAAATGAATAATCGTTGCCAAACATCATTGTAGCATTATCGCTACTGCCTGTAAATGAAAACAACGCGAATTTTGTCAAACAAAGATAAATTTTTGCCCAAAACACCATGTCCACCACGTACATAACGACACCTCATAGAATATGATATACCAACAAAAAGTGGTAGGTATTCTATGAGGTATCTTTATTGGGCTTTGATAGCCCTTGCGATCCTAGTAGTCATTGTCTTACTCGTTAAATTGATTTTCTTTTGTATCAAACGGCGAGCCTGCAAAAAGGTGAAGGCGATGACGACACCCATGAAGGTGACAGAACTGGAGAATGCCCTGAATCCCTTTGGGTTTATGTATGTTCCCAAAGGGGATGTGGTCGGATCCACCATGCACAACTGGCAGCGCGAAATGGGGTACTGTTGGTGGTACGATAAAGGCGCACCGGCTATGTTCATGATCATCGATTGTGAACCGATCTACTTTAATTACAATGGGAAACGTTGGCTCTTGGAATTTTGGAAAGGTCAGTACGGTATGACCACCGGCGCGGAGATTGGCTTGTACGTCAATGATACCGCGAGCGAGTACGAAGACCCATGCAAGCTGTTTTACCGTTGCGCGAATGATGATGAGCGCGTACAAATGCAATACACCCTCTACAAAAACGGCAAACCGGTTTTAGAGAGAAGCGATCTGCATTGGTGGCTGACCGGATTCTTGGTTGGTGAGTATTCGAAGTGTACGGAATTGACGATGGACTGTGTCGTGTGCTTCCCGAATATGGCAATGCGCAGAGCAGTCTACAAAGGATTGCTACGCGCAGGATATCAAGCATCCGATGTTGCAGGCAATCAATGCTGCATCAAGATTCATTTTGACAGACCCAGAACCAAGCAGCCGTATCGCTGCGGACCCTGCAAACTAGGCATTGCTTATGTAAAATGGCGGATGCACCGTAACTGCAAGATCTATATGCGCCAGACTAAGTGCATGCAGATGACGCTGGATAAGATTGTGTTTGTCGGACATTGCTTCCCCTGCCTCTACCGCAAGTTAGTACGGATGGGCACGAAGTACAACAGGCGGAAATGTCGCAAGTACGGAAAGAGAAAATATAAGCCATGAGTATCGCAAGTCGATTAGACGACGTCTATCAAAAGGCGGATCGCTACTACATCGACAAAAATACGAGAATTGTCTGCATGAGCGATTGCCACAGGGGGGTAGGAAACCACGCGGACAATTTTCTGGATAATCAAAACTTGTTTTACGCGGCACTGGAGTATTATTTTGATCGACAGTTCGTGTATATGGAATTAGGGGATGGGGATGAATTGTGGGAGAACCGAAGCTTGCGACGCATCGTAGAAACCCATGATGACAGCTACTGGATGCTGTCACAATTTTACCAAAGAGGGCGTTTTCATATGCTCTTTGGGAACCATGATCACAAGAAGAAAAATACTCGTTTCTTGAACGGCAATTGCGGTCAGTATTTTGATGATGGAAGGAATCAGTTCTGTGAACTGTTAAGAGGTATACAGGCAAAAGAAGGAATTGTTCTTACGCAAAAGCACGAAGGAAACGAAATCCTGCTGGTTCATGGGCATCAGGGATCTATGATCAATGATACACTTTGGCGACTGGGACGCTTCTTGGTTCGGTATTTCTGGAAACCGCTGGAACTGATCGGCGTGTACGATCCCACCGGGGCTGCCAGAAATTACAGAGAACGTGAAAAGACGGAAAAGGCGATGGATGCATGGGCGAAACATCATAATGTGATGGTGATCGCAGGTCATACCCACCGTCCGATTCTCCCAAAGCCCGGAACGAGTCTTTATCTAAATGATGGGAGTTGTGTTCATCCTCGTTGCATCACGGCATTGGAGATACAAGATGGTCTGGTTACGCTAGTCAAATGGAGCATACGGGTACGTCACCAAAGGGTGTTATCAGTAGAACGTGAGGTTTTGGAAGGTCCTATTGAATTAAACGCATATTGGAAAGCACGAAAATAATGAAAGAACGGCGGATTTTGACAAAAGATTCGCCGTTTTTTCATTGTCGCATAAGGCGACTTGTAGTACACTAAAGCTATGAAGTAAAGGAGAGGGTAGCGCTGTGATGACGATTATTCAAGGACATAGCACACTAAATGCGATCGGAATAGGAACCATTTATTTTTATATGCCGGACGTAGAAACCAAAAGACCTTACGCGATTGAGGATAAAGAGGATGAATTGGCTCGTTTTACGTGGGCGAAACAAGAAGCAAAAAAGCAGCTGGACAGCCTG
>JAISHZ010000099.1 GCA_031262285.1 Lachnospiraceae bacterium
GTGATGGTGCCTTTTTCACGATTATAATCGCAAATGGTAAGTGGTATTCTTTCCGCTCCTGCGTCTGTTCGTACGATGACGAACTGTCCGGGATAACATGATTTTGCGATTCTTTCTGCTTCCACTTCCATTAGATAAATGTTTGCTGCCAATTCTTGATCGCTGACAATTCGATACATTTTGTTCTTTTCTCCTTCTTTATGGGGTATTGTCTGATTCCATAGCGGGAGGAATCACTTCCAGTAACTGATACCTATTTTCTTGTTCAATTTGCAATTTATGAATTACGCTATCATAAATATTGATGGCGTAATAGCTGCCCGTCTTCTGGAGAGTTCCCGTATCGTCAAAACGCATCTCGGCAATCACGTAACAATCTCCTCCTTCTCCAATATCCGCAACATACAGCACCTCGTAGATATATTGCTCGTACATACTTGCTTTTTGTACTGCCACTGCGTTTGTCACCAATTCTGTCGCCTTTTCGACAGTCAGATCTGTTACCAATGTCAGTTGAAAGGTCACGTCCGTAATCTCTCCAACACTACCGTCGTCTTGAATCTGGGCAAATTTGTAGTGGCTCCTGCCGATTGGCATAGGCATCGGCAACGCATATTGTGTCGAATGTAAGGTTGGATCTGTTCCGTCTGTCGTATAATAAACATTCCCATCCTTCGCATTAGTCACAGCGATCCACGTAGGTTCTTGATACGTTCCTCCGGGAATGCTCAGTTTCGGTGGTGGAGCTTTGGGGATAACGATCTTGTATTCTTTGGTCACGCTATCGCTGATGATTCCATAACGATTTTCAAAGATCGCTTTCACGATATGATCTCCATCGTCCAGATAAATGAGGGAATCATATATCTTACTTTGCGTAGTGGGTTCACTTCCGCTCAAGGTATAATAGATGGTTCCCTGTGCAGACGCGGTTAATTTGAGCGGAACGATTTCCGTATATTCCCCTTCCGGATAACTAAACATCGGAACATTCGCGATATAATTTTGGTATCGATCCAATATATTGGCGCTGTTGCTCTCACTGATCAAAAGGTTAATCGTTTGATAATCTCCGCGATCCGCAAAAATCGCGATCAATTTGTCATAGGCGCGTTCCTGCTGCTCATTGGTCGCGCCTTCCTCACGCAGTACTTTACGAATCCAATATTCGTATTCTATTTGATTGCCAAGAAGTCTGTAACATTCTGCTATATCAAAGAACAATTCCACATCTTCCTCTGTCAAAGCAAGCGCACGTTCGAAATACGAAATTGCTTTTTGATATTGTGCTTTGGACATGGCTGTTTGTGCACTGCGTTCTTGATATTCATAGGAATGGTACAAAACCAATCGAATCGTCCACCAAATGCCAAGAAGAACCAGGCATCCCGCAATCAAGATAAGGACAATGCTTATTTTTCTTTTTTGAGGTTTCTCTTGCGCTACATCGACCAAATTTTCGGGGACATCTTCCGGTGTAAAAACGCTTTCCTCTTTCCATACCGGATCTAGTTGAAAATCAAATGAAGGGTCGAAGTCCGGTACGATATGGATATCCTCTCCACACTGTTCGCAATAGAGAGAATCTTCCGGCATATCAGCGCCACAATTCGGACAAGTCATTTCGGCTCCCATCTGCACACAAACGTACACTCTTTCACGTTTGGAGCTCGCTTTGATTAAAACAACCCAACCGTCCTATCACTCTCATCTACACCGATACGATGCGCCGCCGGTGATTTGGGTAGTCCCGGCATCGTCATAATCGAGCCCATCAGCACGACCACAAATCCGGCTCCCGCAGAAACATACGCTTCCCTCACTTCTATCGTAAACCCGCTGGGTCTCCCCAAAAGAGCCGGATCGTCAGACAGGGAATATTGTGTCTTGGCGATACACACCGGCAGATTGCCAAACCCCTGTTCCTCTAAGCGTGCCAGTTGTTTCAACGCATCTTTTGAAAAAAGAACCTCGTACGCTCCGTATATTTTATCCGAGATGATTCGGATTTTTTGCTCCAAAGTTGCTTCAAGGGGGTATAAAAATTGAAACTTAGCCGGTTCCATGGCGGGTTGCTCATCCTCCATCACAGAAAGAACCTGCTTGGCAAGATCGATTCCACCCTCTCCTCCCATCTCCCATACTTTGGAAAGAGCAAAGCCACATTTTCTACTCTCACAGAATTCTTTGACATACGCCGTTTCCTCTATCGAATCAGTCGCAAATGCATTGAGCGTTACCACAATCGGAATACCGTATGCTTTGAGATTTTCCATGTGTTTTTCAAGATTGACGATCCCGCGTTGTAACGCACGCAGATTGGGTTTGGATAAGTTTGCCTTACGAACACCACCATTGTATTTCAAGGCTCTGATCGTCGCCACCAACACAACAACGTCCGGAGTCAACTGCCCAATCCTACATTTGATATCAAAAAACTTTTCAGCGCCCAGATCGGCTCCAAATCCTGCTTCTGTAATGCAATAATCCGCAATCGATATCGCCGCTTTGGTAGCGCGGATGGAGTTGCAGCCATGAGCAATATTCGCAAACGGTCCCCCGTGAATCAATGCGGGGGTATGCTCCAATGTCTGAATCAAATTGGGCTTGATCGCGTCTTTGAGTAGAGCTGACATCGCTCCTACCGCCTGTAAATCTTGCGCCGTTACCAGCTTTTTGTTTCGATCATAGGCTACGACGATACGTGCCAAACGTTTCTGCAAATCTTCGGGATCCTCTGCCAGACATACGATCGCCATGATCTCACTGGCGGCGGTAATCACTACTCGATCTTCTCTTGTCACACCGTTTTCGCTCCCGCCCAAACCTACAACAATGTGGCGCAGTGAGCGATCGTTCATATCCATACACCGTTTCCAGATAATCTGCTCCGGATCAATCATCAGTTCATTGCCTTGGTGTATGTGATTGTCCAAGAGGGCTGCCAACAGATTGTTCGCAGTCGTGATGGCGTGAAAATCACCATTAAAATGTAAATTTAAATCATCCATAGGGGCAACTTGCGCATATCCGCCACCTGCGGCTCCCCCCTTGACCCCAAAGCAAGGTCCCAGAGACGGTTCTCTGATCGCTATAACCACATTCTTACCCAATTGTTGAAACGCATCTCCCAAGCCGACAGTCGTCGTCGTTTTGCCCTCACCCGCCGGTGTCGGATTGATCGCAGTCACCAAAATAAGCTTTCCTTTTTTCTGATCTTTGATTTTTCGCAAAAAAGGTTCTGCCAATTTGGCTTTGTATTTACCATAAGTATCATAATCATCTTCTTCAAGTCCCAATGACTGCGCTACTTTCGCAATCGGTAACAGCGTCGCTGCTTGTGCAATTTCGATGTCTGATGTAGGTTTTTGGTTAGTATTAGGGTTCTCATTTCCCATTCTGTTACGTTCTCCTTCCTACGTTGGTATCGTATGTTGCTGCCGGTTCCTTCCTTGGAAATTTATATAAGATCTTTGCTTTCCGACTGAAGCATTTCTTCGAATTGTACTAATGTCATCAGTACTTTCCTGGGCTTTGTGCCTTCCTCTTCTCCTACGACGCCATAGAGGCAAAGTTGATCCATGATTCTGGCAGCACGGTTAAATCCGATTTTCAAGACACGTTGGAGCATCCCGATGGAGGCTTTCTCCTTGCCAATGATAAATCGCCCGGCTTCTTCAAAATATTCGTCACGATCCCCTTCTCCTCCACTGCCATCCATAGAGGTACTGCCAATATTCATAATTCGGCTCTCGACTTCTTCTGCGTAACTACTGCCACTCATCTGGTTTTTCACAAAATCTACGACATCAGAGACTTCTTTGTCCGAAACAAATGCTCCTTGGATACGCGCCGGTTTGGAATATCCTTGCGGATAAAACAACATATCTCCTTTTCCCAACAGTCGTTCCGCACCGTTCATATCCAGAATCGTCCTGGAATCCACACCGCTTGAGACCGCGAACGCAGCGCGACTGGGCATATTGGCTTTGATCAATCCGGTAATGACATCCACACTGGGGCGCTGTGTGGCAATGATCAAATGAATCCCGGCGGCTCTTGCCAACTGTGCCAAACGACAAATGGACTCTTCAACTTCTCCCGGCGACACCATCATCAAGTCTGCCAATTCATCTACGATGATGACGATCTGCGGCAACTTCTCGGGAGCATCGTCATGCCCTTCCGCTCGGAGGACTTCCGTCTTTTGATTATACCCTTTAAGATCCCGCACATTAAAATCTGCGAATTTTTTGTATCGATCCGTCATCTCGGACACTCCCCAGTGCAGCGCAGCAGCAGCTTTCTTAGGATCTGTCACGACCGGGATCAAAAGATGGGGAATCCCATTGTACACGCTTAATTCCACCACCTTGGGGTCTATCATGATCAGTTTGACATCATTAGGGTGTCCTTTGTACAAGATACTCATGATGATGGTATTGATACATACCGATTTCCCGGAGCCTGTCGCTCCCGCGATCAACATATGCGGCATTTTGGCAATGTCTGCCACTACCACCTTGCCGCCGATATCCCTGCCTACCGCAAATGCCAAGTTGGAAGGGAATTCCTTAAATTCCTTTGACGCTAACATTTCCCGCAATCCCACCATGGTGTTTTCCTTGTTGGGCACTTCAATACCGATCGCCGCTTTCCCTGGAATCGGTGCTTCCATACGAATATCTGTCGCCGCCAAGTTTAATTTAATATCGTCTGTCAAACTAACGATTTTGCTGACTTTGACTCCTTGTTCCGGTTGAAGTTCATACCGTGTCACACTAGGCCCTTGACTGACATCTGTGACTGTCACGTGAACCCCGAAAGTCGCCAATATCTGCTGTAACCGAACGGCCGTGTCACGAAGTTCTCTGGACGAATTGCCGGATTTGCGCTCGCTTGCCGTCAGCTTCGATAAGGGCGGAAATTGATAATTTTTCGGTATCATAGCAGTCGTACGATTTGTCGTCTTTTCATTTCCTGTGGTCGTGTGTGCGGTAGGTTTGTTAGCATTCGTGTTGGTGCTGACTGTTCGACTTTGATTGGTCTGTGCCGTCTCTTGTTTTAAGTTTATCGTTTCGTATGGATTGATGTCCGGATCAGGTTCTTCCGCCGTCGCTCCAAACTGAACGGTATCCGCATATGGTACATCCGTCGTTGTTTCGAATTGCTCCGTTGCTTCAAACTGCTCCGTTGCTTCGAATTGCTCCGTTGTTTCATATGGCATCGAATCTTCTTC